>NZ_JBPBBA010000010.1:0-95457 GCF_050896395.1 Nioella aestuarii
CCATATTGGCTGCGATGAACCAGAAAACCTCCGTTACGAAAACCTCAAATCTGTCCCATAGGCGCTGACGTCAGACATCGGCACTCCATAGATGGAAAGCGTCTGGCCAATGAGGCTTGTGGGGGAGCGCATCAAGCAACAATTTTAGCCTATCGAGATTGCCAAAATTCTTCTGCATCTGTGCTGGAAACCGATCCCAAAACTTTGGGACGGCCTTAATCTTTGCCACATCGAGTTTCATCAGGGTTTGGCAAAACTCGATCAGTTCCCTGCTATCAGCCACCTGATCGATCGTTTGGCTTTTGAAGTATGATCTATCAATCGGACTCTCGCACCGAGCAATGTCCACGCCCCTGAACAAATCACCCTTTGTGCCTCTGCCGACAACATTCGCTTTGAGACCCTCAAACGCGACCTCTTGGGCGACAAACAACCTTAGAAAACCATTTGTTGCCAATGATGCGATGGTTGGCAAACATGCGACTTCATCGTCCATCCAATTACCCTGCAATGGTTTTCGTCGGTAGCCATGGATATCCGATGTGTGGCTTTGACCACCCCATTTTATAGTCTGCTGTTGTACCGCAGGTTCTATCACAATGCTCAATGACAGGATATTCCGGTCAAGGAACACGCGTTTCGGATCGGGCATCTGACCGCTCATCCAGATCGCCCAAACAGCCCGAGGAACCCCCCGCGCTTGGCCCCGTGCCCTGCCCGTTGATCCGTGATCATGGCCGTGAGCGCCCGCCGTTCTTCGCTTTCACGGTCGAGACGGGAGCGTAGATCGGTGATCGTTTCGGACAGTTGCGCCCGTTCGCGTTCTCGTTCGAGATTGGCCGTGTCGATCTGTTGACGGAACGCCTCAACTTCGCGTTCTAAGTCTCTGTTTCCCTGTTCGTTTTCAGTGTTTCTCATCGGTGACGTCTGGTCGTCGTTACTGGATTTTGGAAACGCTCGATAAAGTTCGGCGGGATCGATCAGAAACGCGCCCTTGTCCCCGCGTTCTGCGCTTAACTTCCCTGATTTTATGGCTTTTGAGAGTGTCGACTTTGCGCGGCCACACTCCTTGGCCGCTTGGTTCAATGTGAGTTTCATGCCTGTTTCCGCCTTGTTTTTGCACTGTTCGATATCGGTAACGTCTGGTTCTTGCGACCAGTAACCGTTTCCAGTGTGCCACATTCGCGCGACAAGTGGCTTTGATGATGTGACCGCCGCCCGCTGCATCTGCCCCGTGGACCTGAAACACATTCTTCGCCAGGTCGAGCCCGACCGTGATAATCTCCGACATGACCGTCCTCCTTTGTGGATCATCGCAGACCCACCTTGGCACATTGATGCCGTCGGGGGCGGTCACATCATCAAGGCCCCCTCAAAAGAGCAAGTGTGGAATATTCAATCTTTTGGGGATCGGTGATCTGTTCAATCTCGCCAACGCCATGTCCTCAATGCGCCCAACCAGATAGCGCCATTGACAGCGCCTTTATCACGCGTCATATTTGACGCGTCATATTTGATCGAGGTGCAATATGGATTATCGGCAAGAGCGTTACAAATCCACGTTTGAGAACGAGGGTGGGCAAGAAATCTGGGACTTTCTGACCCAACCCGACAACGTCATTCGTATGGAAACCGCAACTTTCCTTTCGAGACCAGCGATAGAACCGCTTTCGCCGCTGCTGCTTCAACGCTTCGGTGAACGCATCAGGAAAGACCGCATCAAACAGATGATGGGGCACATGGTTCGGCAGATCATGGAGGGCAACGGTTACGCTCTTCAACAAGGCAATGTGAAGATCAGCAGCGCGGACAACATCTTCGCAAGGGCATCTCGTTATGCTCGCGGCGAGGAGGTGGCGTAATGTCGAAGTATCAGAAGATCCTAGAAGTCATCGCAATCTGCGAAGACGAGACCAAACTGCGAAACTGGATCGCGAACGCCGAACGCGAAGGTGCCCAAGAAGTCGAAGATGCCGCGAGACGCCGCCTGATCGAGGTTCGCGCGTCGAAAGACG
The DNA here is from genome assembly GCF_050896395.1 of Nioella aestuarii. NCBI lineage: Bacteria > Pseudomonadati > Pseudomonadota > Alphaproteobacteria > Rhodobacterales > Paracoccaceae > Nioella > Nioella aestuarii. The sequence goes on from NZ_JBPBBA010000010.1 coordinate 2,016, forward strand.
TTGATGATCCGAACGATCCCATCGTGTTGGACTTCTGGAAGAGTATTTCGGCACTCGAACACGAACTCAGTCTTGAGCGAGGCAAAACGATCAGACTCAGCAGGACCCGCCAAAAGATCGGTCGGGTCGGGGTGGAAAAGACATTGCGAGACCTGACGCTTTCAACGCAACCGTCTGACGGTTATCATCTACTTCACGAACGTGGGATGCTTGACCTGAGTGCTGAAGCACTCGTTCTTCGATATCCAGACAGGTTCGAACCTGAAGTTCTGGAAGCAGCGCAAAACCGACTAGATACGGACGCCGCGTGCACTGACTAAGCATCTAGCGCCCGATAGACGGTCATCCGCGACACGCCCAGTGCTGCCGCAATCTCGCTGACCCGCTTACCGGCGCATCTTCAACCACTTCTTGGACGAGGCAGGACTGAAGACGGACAAGGACGGCAACACCCGTTCTCCATACTCGCTGCGCCACTACGCGCTACAGGTTCGCTTGCGGAAGTCCAAGGGGAAGGTGAATATCTACTGGTTGGCGGAGAACGCGGGAACATCAGTGGAGCAGTTGGAGCGGTTCTACCTCAAGCAGATGGAACCCTCAAAAGAGCAGGTATGGAATATTCAGTCGTTTGGGGATCGGTGAGGCCTTGCACAAATCGGTAGGGGATTCACTACATGAATCCAGCATGATAGCTGGTAGACATGAGCAGTTGGGCCCCTACGAAGTACAAGACCACGAACTGGTCGGCTTACACGCTGTCATTCCGCCCCGCAAGAATGCGAAGCCGTGGAAGACCGTCACCGCCGGAGCCATGGCCCGAAACGAAGCCCTGCGGGCGTCGAAATACCTGGGCCGCGCCCTCTGGCGACTATGGAGCGGATATCACCGACGAAGCCGCGTCGAGACGAAGATGCATTGTGTGAAACTGCTGGGCCAGCGGCTCATGGCGCGGGACTTCGACCGTCAGGTCGCAGAGCTCCAGGTCCGCATCGCCGTACTCAACGGCTATACCGCGCTCGGCATACCCATCACGAAACCCGTGGGATGACTCTGTCCGGGGAAAGGGGAGCATCGGCTATCAGCCGATTTGTGCAACATGTATAACCGCCCCTTGCGCAAGAGGTATCTTCAGAGCTGATCTTGGCGCGTCATCGGGTGCTGACATGTATCCGGCCTCATGATGCGGCGTTCCAGATACCGCGGGCCCGTATGGTGTTCGAAGGTCGGGTCCAGATCAAGGCCGCGTGCTCGATTGCACTCTGTTGCACACTGGTTCTCCCGATCCCGTCTCACGACTGTTACGCCAAACTGCTCCTTGCCCTCTTCCGCTCCGACGTCCTCGCGACCTACGGCTTGCTTATGTCGCCGCGGCCGGAGATTGGTAGACGCCACCACGGGCCATCAGGGCCCAGACGATCCGCGCCATCTTGTTCGCCAGCGCCACTCGCACCAGCATCGGTGGCTTGCGTGACAGCATCCCGCCCAGCCACGTGCCTGGCTGGGCCGCAGCATGGGTGTGCCGCTTGATGATGACGCTGTTGGCGCCGATGATCAGCAGGCACCTGAGGGACCGCTCGCCCATCTTCGTCGTGGCCCCGAGCCTTTGTTTGCCGCCCGTCGAATGTTGGCGGGGCGTGAGACCGAGACAGGCCGCAAAATCCCGGGCCTTGCGGAAGGTCTCGGGTGGCGGCGCCAAAACCCGGAAAGGTGCCCCCTGCCAAGCTAAGGCAGTGAGGGGCAAACAGAGGTGCCGCATGCATGGAGGGCTATCGACTGGGCCGAAGACAGTTGAGGGCCGAGCTAGGATTGCAGAGGCGCAAAAGCTTCGCTGGCAAAGAGTGAAGAAGACTCACGGGGTGGTTTAAGGGGTGGATGAAAATATTTTTAAATTGACTAATATATTGATTTTTAATGTATTTCTGCTTTTTTATGGTGCCGGTCGAGGGACTCGAACCCCCGACCCCCTGATTACAAATCAGACGCTCTACCAGCTGAGCTAGACCGGCACGGGCTTTCGATATGAAATTGCGAGGCCGGGCACAAGGGGGGAATCCATCTTGATGTAGATGTTGGCTGATGGGGCGAAAAACTGGTCCCTTGGCCTTGCAACCGTCCGGTAGGGGACGCACCATGCGATCGGATTGCGACAGACGGGGGACGGATGATCACGGCAGAACAGCAGGGCGGGTTTCCCCGACTTCACCGGATGGGTGAGGCTGGCATGCTGGTCGAGTTCGGAGACCGCCTGTCGATGTCCGTAAATGCCGCGACGCTGGCGTTTCGGGCGGCTGTCGATGAGGCCGCATGGGGCGGTGTGGAGGAAAGCGCGACCTCTTTGAAGTCTGTCTTCTTGCGCTTTGACCCGGTTCGGTTGAGCCATGAAGCGCTTGAGGCGGCTCTTTTGACCTTGCTGAATGCGCGTGACTGGTATGCAGAAACCTTGCCCCATGGGCGCAAGCTGTGGCGGGTGCCAACGGTGTTCGGAGGAGAACATGGCCCGCAGTTGGAGGAAGCCGCCGATCTGGCCGGGCTATCACCGGAAGCCGCGGTGACGCAGATTTCCGAAACACCTGTCCGGGTGCTGACCATCGGGTTTTCGCCCGGAATGCCCTATCTTGGGCAATTGCCTGATGCCTTTGATATTCCCCGAAAAACAGAGCTGAATCCGCATGTTCCCGCAGGCGGGCTTGCCTTGGCGATCCGTCAGCTGGTCTTGTTTCCTGTCGGCACGCAAACGGGTTGGCGCTGGATTGGTCGGGCGGCGATTGACGTATTCGGCCAGCAGGCAGAGCACCCATTTCCGCTGACCGCAGGCGACGAAATTCTCTTTCACCCTGTCAGCGCTGCCGCGTTCGAGGATGCCTGGGCCGAGGTGGACGCGGGCCGAATGGTGGCCAGTTGCGAGGCCCTGCCATGACCGGCGTGCTGGAGATACTTTCTGCCGGGCCTGGCCTGTCATTGCAGGATGCGGGCCGACCGGGACTGCTTTCAAAAGGCTTGTCGCGCGGCGGGGCGATGGACCCTCTGGCAGTGGCTGAAGGGGCGGCGCTTTTGGGCGCTGATCCGGGTGGGGCGTTGGCCATCGAAATGGCCGGGGCAGGGGGCACCTTCAGGGCCGAGGACGCGGACCTGCTGATTGCTCTTACAGGCGCGCCGATGACTGCGGATATTGACGGCGCACGGGTGCAATGGGCGGGCAGTCACCTGTTGCCGCGTGGGGCCACCTTGAAAATCGGTGGCGCGTTGAAGGGCAGCTACGGCTATCTCAGTATTGCGGGTCTTGATGCGCCGGAGATTCTGGGCGCGCGATCGGCCCATATCTCAGGCGGGATTGGCCGGCGGTTACAGACAGGGGACCGCCTGGTTTGCGCACCGGCACCAAGCACGGGTGGGATGATGATCGGGTCAGATGACCGCTTTTCGGGCGGCGAGATTCGCATTCTGCCGTCTGTCCAGACCAGCCAGTTCGCCCCGGAGACACTGGCACGGCTGGAAGAAACGGCCTTCGTCAAGGACGCCCGCGCCAGCCGCATGGGCGCGCGGATGGGGCAGGACGGCCCCGGCTTTTCCTCGGATGCGCATCTGGCGATTCTGTCCGAGATCATTGTGCCCGGCGATGTGCAGGTGATCGGCGATGGATCGCCCTTCGTGCTGCTCAATGAATGCCAGTCCATGGGCGGGTATCCAAGGATCGCAACGGTGATCAGCGCCGATCTGCCCAAGGTCGCGCAGGCCGCGCCGGGCAGTCCGATCCGCTTTCGCTTCGTGACGTTGGAGGAGGCTCTGACAGCGCGAAGTTCAGTAGATAAGTATCTGAAATCGCTTTCTTCCCGCGTTCAGCCAAGGGTGCGCCACCCCGCTGACATCCCAGATCTGCTATCCTATCAACTGGTTGGCGGCGTGATTTCCGCACATCACGACGCCCACGAAAAGGAGACCTGAGCCATGAGCATCCGCGTCGATCTGAACGCCGATATGGGCGAAAGCTTTGGCCCTTGGCCAATGGGCAATGATGCCGAGGTGCTCAAGGTCGTGACCTCTGCCAATGTGGCGTGCGGGTTTCATGCGGGCGATCCGTCCGTGATGGCGCAGACGATCCGGGTGGCGCAGGAAAACGGTGTCGGCATTGGCGCGCATCCGGGCTTTCCCGATCTTCAGGGTTTTGGACGCAGGCGGATGCATATGGGCCGCGAGGATCTGCAAAACGCGATCCGCTACCAGTTCGGAGCCATCCGGGGAATGGCCAGGGCGCTTGGGGCCGAGGTACGCCATTTCAAGCTGCACGGGGCGCTGTCCAACATGTGCTCCGAGGACGAGGACATGGCGCGCGCCTGCTATGAGGCGGCTTTGTCGGTCGATCCCGACGTCATTATTTTCGTCCTGGCTTCCACCGCACAGGAACCGGCGGTGAAGGCGCTCGGGGCCAACTATGCCGGAGAGATCTTTGCCGACCGCGCCTATAACGATGATGCGACGCTGGTCGATCGCAGCCTGCCCGGTGCGGTAATCCACGATGCGGATCGAGCGGCAAAACGCATGGTCGATATGGTCAAGGCCGGGGCGATCATCGCGGAATCGGGCAAGGTCATCCCCTCACGCGTTGATACGATCTGCCTGCACGGTGACAACGAAACCGCCCTGCAGATCGCGCGTGCCGTGCGTGCTGCGTTAGAGGCAGAAGGCGTTAAACTGGCCCCAGTGGGGGCCTGAGACTGGCCCTGTCGCTTCCTGTCATACCGGTGTTTCATAGCCCGGATAATACCGAAACGCGCCTGAGTCGCGGGGTCCCCCTCCCTGCTGGCGCATCTGCCCGGAGGTCAGCCCCGTGACCACGTTCTCCAACACCCCTTACGAGTCGCTCGATGTGGGCATGGAGGCTGCCTCCCCCCGGCTGGTCACGGTCGATGACCTGTATGTATTCGCCAATTCCAGCGGCAACCATAACCCGATGCATCTGCCACGCGAGGACGGCGATGGTGATGGCGTTCCCGAGGCGGTGGCGCCCGGCATGTGGGTTGGGGCGCTGATTTCCTCGGTGCTTGGCAACCAGCTGCCGGGGCCGGGGACGCTATACAAGCGTCAGACACTGACGTTCCTCGACCGCGCCCATGCGGGCGAGACGCTGGTGGCAAAAGTGCGGGTGGCCGGGAAGCTGCCTGGCAACTTGGTGCGGTTTGAAACATGGGTCGAACGCGAGGACGGGCTGCGTATCTGTGAGGGGATGGCCGAGGTGATCGCGCCCGACCGGCAGATGAGCTTCGAAGATATGGAAGTGCCGGCGCTGACAGTACAGCGTCACCAGCATTTCGACCGACTCCTTGAACTGGCCGCGCCCCTGCCTGCACTTGCCACCGCCGTTGTCGCCCCCGAGAAACCCGATGCGTTGAACGGTGCGCTGCTGGCGCGTGCGCATACGCTGATCGACCCCATCTTCGTGGGCAGTGCAAAAAAGATTGCGGCTGCGGCGGAAGAATTGGGTGCCGATATCTCGGGCATCGAAATCGTTGACATCCCCGACAACCGCGCCGCTGCCTTGCGCGCCGTTGCGCTTGTTCATGAGGGCCGAGCGCGGGCTTTGATGAAAGGGCACCTTCATACCGATCAGCTCTTGCACGCGATCTTGAAGAAAGAGGGTGGGCTGCGCACCAACCGCCGCCTGTCCCATGTCTTCGTGATGGATGTGCCGGGGCTTGATCATCTGCTTTTTGTCACCGACGCCGCAATCAACATCGTCCCCGATCTCGAGTGTAAGGTCTCGATCTGCCAGAACGCCATCGACCTTGCGCTCTCGCTCGGCATCGCGCAGCCCAAAGTGGGGGTGCTGTCGGCCGTCGAAACCGTGACGCCCTCGATCCCTTCGACGCTCGACGCGGCGATCCTGTCCAAGATGGCCGACCGGGGCCAGATCACTGGCGGCCTGGTTGATGGACCGCTTGCGATGGACAACGCCATCGACCTGGAGGCTGCGCGCACCAAGGGAATCACCGGGCTGGTGGCGGGACATGCCGATATCCTGCTGGCCCCGAACCTTGAAGCGGGCAACATGATCGCCAAGGAGCTGACATTCCTCGCCCATGCAGAGGCTGCGGGTGTGGTGATGGGTGCGCAGGTGCCGGTGATCTTGAATTCCCGTGCCGATGACGACAAGGCGCGGCTTGCCTCCTGCGCGGTGGCGGCACTTTACGCGGAGAGCCTGCGATGACCGGCGTGATCCTGACGTTGAACGCTGGCTCCTCCTCGATCAAGTTTGCAGCCTATGGGGCCGGGGCGGATCCGGTGCTCGAGGCCGCAGGCATGGTCGATGCGCTCGGGGCCTCTGCCCGGCTGATCCTGCGGCCCGCGGGGGGCGAGAAAACCACTCGTGATCTGGGTCGCACCGATCACGTTGCCGGTGTGGGCGCGATCCTTGAGGCGCTAGCCCCGCTGCTGGACGGGCGCGCGGTTCTGGGTGTCGGGCATCGCATCGTTCATGGCGGCCCCGATATCGATGGCCCCCGCGTGCTGGACGGTCCTTTGCTGGACCATCTCGAGACGCTGAAGCCGCTCGCACCGCTTCACCAGCCGCACAATCTGGCCGCCGTGCACGCCGCCCGTGCGGCCTTCCCCGAGGCGCTTCAGGTCGGCGCCTTCGACACCGCCTTTCATCGCGGCCACCCTAAGGTGAATGACCTCTTCGCCCTTCCGCGCCGCTATTATGACGCGGGCGTCCGGCGCTACGGGTTCCACGGGCTAAGTTATGACTACATTGCAGGCGTGATGGCACGTGATCATCCCCATATGGCCAAGGGCCGGGTGATCGTTGCGCATCTGGGCAACGGGGCCTCGCTCTGCGGGCTGGAGAACGGGCGCTCCATCTCCTCCACCATGGGGTTTTCCGCGCTCGAAGGGCTCTGCATGGGCACGCGGCCCGGTCAGGTTGATCCCGGCGTATTGCTCTATCTTATGAAAGAAGAGGGCATGGGGTATGAGGAACTGACCCATCTTCTCTACAAGGAAAGCGGGATGCTTGGCCTGTCGGGGATCAGCCACGATATGCGCGAGCTGCTGGCCTCGGAGGCACCTGAGGCGAAAGAGGCCATTGCCTATTACTGCAACCGCCTTGCGCGGGAAATTGGCGCCATGGCGGCGGTTCTGGGTGGGATTGACGCACTGATCTTCACAGGCGGCGTTGGTGAAAACGCGGCCCCCGTGCGTGCGCGCGCGCTGGAAAACCTTGGCTTTCTGGGGCTGGAAGTGGACAGCGCAGCGAACTCTGCCAACGCCACCCGCATTGATGCGGGGCGGGTGCCTGTCCTTGTCCTGCCAACCGATGAAGAATGTGTTATTGCTGGCTCGACGGCGGCGTTTCTATAGCGGATCTGGTATCCGCAGGCCCGAGGCATCCGGCAAGCCAAGGGCGATTGCCATCCCGGGAACTGGCCGCGCCCTAAACCAGTTAACCTTAACGAGAGATCACACTTGCGGGATACTTCCCTCAAGGCACAGGTGATGTGACGCTGTGAAGCCTGTTCACTCCAAACGCTGGCAAGAACGCAGAAAGCAGCGCGCATTCACGCGGCGTAAGGATTGAAAATTTGGCCGGCTGATCCATCTTTTCCTCATGCGATTTGTCTTCCTGGCCCTGCTCCTTTCTCTGGCAGCTTTGCTGCTCTACATCCGTCTTGCCCCGATGCAGGCCGGGCGCTGGCATGTGGACCCGTCCACGGCCGAGCGTCCCAGCACCCCAAACGCGTTCATAATGCGCGATGAGGGCGGAGATCGCCCGGCGGTGGTTCTACTGGCGTCGCCTCAGACAGTGGGTGCCGCACTGGAAACCATGCTCGCCTCGGCCCCGCGCGTCACGCGGCTTGCGGGAACGGCTGAAGACGGCTTTGTCACCTATGTGCAGCGCAGCAGGATCATGGGATTTCCAGATGCCATTTCGATCCGGCTGAGCCCGACAGGTGAGGGGACGCGGATCGAGATTTTCTCGCGCTCGCGCTTTGGCTATAGCGATGGCGGTGTCAACGAGGCGCGAGTAACACGCTGGATTGCCCGTTTGGAGGCAGCGCTAACCCCTTGACGGGGCGCGCGCCCCGCGCCACACCGCCTGTCATGTTGCCAGCAGATCGCCTGACCCAGATCACCGAACGGTTCGAGTTTCTCGAAGCGCGTCTCAATGCCGGTCCTGCAGCCGATGAGATCGCCACGATCAGTCGGGAGTATTCGGACCTCAAGCCCGTGGTGGACCAGATCGCGGCCTATCGCCAGATCATGAGCGATATCGCTGAGGCCGAGGCCATGCTGGACGATCCTGATATGGCCGAGCTGGCGGAGGAAGAACTGCCGCAGTTGCGAATTGCGTTGCTGAAAGCAGAGAAAGCTCTGCAACTGGCGCTGTTGCCCAAGGATGCCGCCGATGCCCGCCCTGCGATGGTGGAAATCCGCCCCGGTACCGGCGGTGATGAGGCCGCGTTGTTCGCCGGCGACCTGTTGCGCATGTATGAACGCTATGCCGATGCGCGCGGCTGGAAGCTGGAGATTATCGAGCAACAGCTGACCGAGCTTGGCGGCATCAAGGAGGTCGTCGCCCATGTCACCGGCGAGGGCGTCTTCGCCCGGCTGAAATACGAATCCGGCGTGCATCGGGTGCAGCGCGTGCCCACCACGGAATCGGGCGGGCGCATCCACACCTCGGCAGCCACTGTCGCCGTGCTGCCAGAGGCCGAAGAGGTCGATATCGACATTCCCGCCAGCGACATACGGATCGACACGATGCGCGCCAGCGGGGCAGGGGGGCAGCACGTCAATACCACGGATTCCGCAGTGCGGATCACGCACCTGCCATCAGGCATCGTCGTCACAAGCTCCGAGAAATCGCAGCACCGCAACCGAGAGATCGCCATGTCGGTCCTGCGCGCGCGGCTGTTCGACATGGAACGCCAAAAGGTAGCCGATGAACGCGCCGCCGACCGCAAGGCGCAAGTCGGCTCTGGCGACCGGTCGGAACGCATCCGCACCTACAATTTCCCGCAAGGGCGTGTCACCGATCACCGCATCAACCTGACACTCTACAAGCTCGACCAGGTGATGCAGGGCGACCTGGATGAGCTGATCGACGCGCTGATTTCGGACGATCAGGCGCGGATGCTGGCGGAGATGGATCAATGACCCTAATTCGAGAGGCTCTGGCAGAAGCCACCTTACGATTGACCTCTGCAGGCATCGATGGTGCCGCCCGCGATGCCCGCTGGCTTTTGGCGAAAGCCACGGGGATCGAGCGTGGGCGTCTGACGTTGCATCTGGGCGATCCGCTCACTGAAGAGGCAGAGTTCTTTTTCTACAACATGATGTTGGAGCGAGAGGCCCGTGTGCCCTTGTCGCATGTCATCCAGGGCCGTGAATTCTTCGGCCGTTGGTTCAGTGTCAGCCCCGATGTGCTCGACCCGCGCCCGGAAACAGAGATTCTGGTTCAAGCTGCGCTTGAAGTCCCGTTTCGCGAAGTACTGGATCTGGGCACCGGGTCAGGGGCAATTCTTCTGACCCTTCTGGCTGAGCGACTTGATGCTACCGGGACAGGTACCGATATCTCCGGCCCGGCGCTCGCCAAGGCCGAGGAAAATGCCCGAGCACTTGGGGTTGCCGACAGAATGCATCTGGAACACGGCCGCTGGTACGAACCCGTTGGCGGGCGCTATGACCTCATCGTCTCGAACCCGCCCTACATCGCGTTGGATGAGATGGCGGGCCTTTCCCCAGAGGTGCGGGACCACGAGCCGCGGGTTGCCTTGACCGACGAGGCCGATGGCCTCAGTGCCTATCGTGCCATTACCGCGCGCATCCTTGATCACCTGACACCTGGCGGCTGGCTGATGGTCGAGATTGGCCCGACCCAAGGGGCGGCCGTGAGCGACATGTTCCGCGCGGCAGGGCTTGAAGATGTGCGTGTCTGTCCCGACCTCGATGGCCGGGACCGCGTGGTAATGGGAAGAAAACCCGCCTGATCGGGCCCGGTTGGTGCCAGATTGCGCGATATTTCCGCCGGTCTGGACGGAAAACACCACATTAACGGCAGTTTGCCCTTGTTTTGCCGGGGAACCCATGCTTATTCAAGAATAGCGGATGCGGAATGGACATCAGGCCATGCCCCCGCGGTTCACCCTCAAACGAGACGGCGACAGCAGGGATTACCGCAACAGCAGGGGCAAGCTGCAACGTCTAAACGGACAGGCCCGATTGCCTGACCATCGCATGCCCCGCATCCCAATGACACCAGGGCAACTGGAACAGATACAGACACATGAGATCACAAAAAAACCGTTCGCGGTCCAAGGGCAATCGCAACAATAACAACCGCTCGATGGGCAATATCGTTAATCGCGTATTCGACAGCTCCGGCCCCGAGGGGAAGGTGCGTGGAACCCCGCAGCAGATTATTGACAAATACAATCAGCTGACGCGCGACGCGCAGTTGGCCAATGACCGGGTTGCCGCAGAGAATTTCCAGCAACACGCTGAGCATTACGCTCGCATGTTGGGGGAAGCGCAGCGTGAACAGGATGCCCGCCGCGCCGAGCAGGAAGCGCAACAAGCGCATCAGCAGCAGGCCCGCGAAGCACGTCAGGCGCGAGAGGATGACGCCCCGACCCAGGATCAGCCTGTGGTCACGGAAACGGCAGAGAAATCCGAAAGCCGGCCGGAACAAAAGTCCTTTGGGGACGTCATCGACGTGCCCGCATCGGGTGACAGCGGTCTTGTGACAACCCCGGAAAGCGCCCCGAAGCCCAAGCGCCCACGCGCGCGCCGTGCCCCCAAGAAAGCAGCGGAAGCCCCGGCAGAAAATCAGGGCGACGCGCCCAATTCGCCAGAAGAAGGCCCGCAGGCCGCCGAATAAGCCTCAGCCCGCCGCCACCTGGCGGGCGAGCGCACAGAACCCCTCAATCGGGACCTGCTCGGCCCGGTCGGTGGGTTTGAGCCCCGCCGCGAGGATTCGATCCTCGATATCTGGGGCAATCCTCTTCAACGCCGCCCGCAGCATCTTGCGCCGCTGGTTGAACCCGGCGGCGACAACGCGTTCCAACACCTTCGGGTCAGCAGCAAAGCGCGGTTCGGGCAACGCTTCAATATGCACGACGGCGGAGCGCACCTTTGGGGGCGGGGTGAAGGCTTCGGGTGGCAGGGTCAGTGCGATCTTTGCATTGCACCGCCATTGCGCCAGAACCGCCAGCCGCCCATATGCCTTGCCGCCCGGTTGCGCCACGATCCGTTCCGCGACTTCGCGCTGGAACATCAGGGTCAGGCTTTGCCATTGCGGAGGCCAGGTCTTCGGCGTCAGCCAGCGCACCAGCAATTCGGTGCCCACATTATAGGGCAGATTGGCGACGACCTTGATCGGAGGTGTCAAATGCGCCGCCCAATCGACCTCAAGCGCATCCTCGTTCAGCACATCGAGCTGACCGGGATAGGCTGCCGAAATCTCGGCCAAAGCAGGCAAACAGCGCGCGTCTTTCTCGATCGCCACCACCCGCCGCGCCCCCTCGGCCAGCAAACCGCGGGTCAGGCCGCCGGGGCCGGGCCCCACTTCCAGCACATCACAACCGGTCAGATCCCCGGCAGCGCGGGCGATTTTCGCCGTCAGGTTCAGATCCAGCAGAAAGTTCTGCCCAAGCGCCTTGCGGGCACTTAACCCATGCGTTGCAATCACCTCGCGCAGTGGCGGCAGTCCGTCAATCGTCGCCATGCAACACTCCATTAAGGTTAACGCGCACGCGCGCCGTTTTCCGCTTGGCAAAACCATCTCGGGGCAGGCGCGATAGGATAGGGGCTGCGCGCTCTCTGACGTCGATCATAGTGCGGCTCCCGCACGGGTATGGGCCATATCGCGGGCCAAGCGCAGCGCAGCGATCATGCTGCTTGGGTCCGCGATACCCTGGCCTGCAATATCAAATGCGGTGCCATGATCGGGTGATGTTCGGATGAAGGGCAGGCCAAGCGTGACATTCACTCCACCTGCGAAATCCAGCGTCTTGATGGGTATCAGCGCCTGATCGTGATACATCGCAATCGCTGCGTCATAGCCTTTCCGAGCGCCAGCGTGGAACATCGTGTCAGCAGATGCCGGGCCCGAGATCGCCAGACCTTCGGCGCGCAGCATGTCCAGAACCGGGGTGATCACCGCTATCTCCTCCACCCCCATTGCGCCGCCTTCGCCCGCATGTGGGTTAAGGCCGGCCACCGACAGGCGCGGTGCATTCAGCCCGAAATCCTGTATCAGCGCTGCGTGAGTGATGCGGATCGTCTCGGCCAGCAGCTCCGGTGTCAGGGCAACGGGGACCTCCGCCAGCGGGATATGAATGGTCACTGGCACCACCCGCAAGGCGTCACAAGCCAGCATCATCACCACGCGCCCCACGCCCGCAAGATGGGCCAGAAACTCTGTATGACCGGGAAAGGCAAATCCAGCCCCGTCCTTCAACGCCTTCTTGTGAATGGGCGCGGTACAAAGCGCCGAGGCGTCGCCGGACGTCACCAGGGATACGCCTTTGGCGATCACGTCGATCACTCCTTGCGCATTCGCCGGGTCTGGAAGGCCAGCCGGGGCGTCGCTTGCGAATTCATGGACGAGCAGGGGAAGAACGCCAGAGGACACAAATGGCGCATCTGCCGGTGTCGAGATCAGCTCTATCGGGCCGTGGTCGACGAAATGACGCGGATCACCAATGGCAAATAGGGGCAAGTCCGCCCCCAGGGCCGATCGCGCTTTGACGATGATCTCCGGGCCGATCCCAGATGGCTCCCCGCAGCTGACGGCAACGGGGGGCAAAAGACGCGATGTCATGGGTTTTCGTCGATGATCGCATCGGCACGCAGTTCCGCCAGATAGCCCTGCGCATAGCTCTCCAGCCGCTGCTGGAACAGCGCCTGCCGCACTTCCTCGCGCCCGCCTTCCGGCAACTCGGTTGAGCGGCCGCACAGCATCAGAAACAGCATTTGCGTGCCATTGGCGCGGGTCAGGCCGAAAGAAACCTCATTGGCGTCCAGGCGTGCAAGTTCCAGCGAAATGTCGCCGGGCACATCCTCGATAGGCAGCGCGGTGATCTCGAAACCGCCCGGACGCACGCCATAAAGGTCGTCACATGTGTCGATCTCATCGCGCAATGCCCGCGCCTCCACCAACGCCTCTTCGCTTTGACCGCCGGGGATCAGAACCTGTGCATATTCCACGGCCGTAACTTCCGGCGAGACAAAGCCAGTCTCGTCCAGCCCGCGCAGCTGGAAGATTGCGATGGCGGGTCCAAGCGGCACGGGGTCCGTCACGTCCCCCACATTCATCGGCAGGAGCAAGGCACGCAGCTGCGGCGGGATGGTCGAAAGCGGGCGCCACCCAAGCCCGCCCCCCTGGCGTCCTGTTGCGGCGGCGGAATAGGCACGAGCGGCTTCCGAGAAGGCCCCGATAGAGCCATCAAGCTCTTCGGCCAGCCGGGCGATGTCGGTGCGGATCTGGTCTTCGTTTTCCGGGGTAATCGGCACCACGAGCTCGGCGATATTGATCTGAGCACCGCCATCGGAGGCCGACAGGGTCAGGGCGCGGTCGATTTCATCTTCGGAAACCTGGGCACGGGGACCGAAACGGGCGCGGACGATATTGCGCCATGTGATCCCGGCGGCGACGAAATCGCGGAAGGTTTCCGGCGCGATCCCTTCGTTCTGGAGCGCCCCCAGGAACGCCTCTGTGTTCATATTGGCGCGGCCCGCAAACTCGGCCATCCCTTGTTCCAGGTCATCGGGGCTGGCCAAAAGACCAAAACGTTCGCCGACTTCCTGCTGGAGACGTTCGTTGATCAGGGTTTCACGCGCCTCTTCCAGCAGATCCCCGGGGGCGTTCAGTGCCTCAAGAAACTGGGCGCGCTGTGAAATCTCGTAATACGTCACGATCCGGTCGTTCACGGTCACGGCAGCGGAAAAGGGGCTTTGCGCAATGGCGGGTGTAAGCGCGGCAAAGGAGATGGCAAGCGCTGCGGCCAGGGCTTTCAGGGGGCCAGTGAATTGGGGGCTGTCTGCTCGGGTCGTCATTGTCATATCCGTCATTCTTTCGTCCGGCGTTCCGGTCATCTGTGGCAGCTTCGATCATAACTGCGCCCGTCGCGGGACGCACCAAAGCCGTTCAGGGCCACAGTCAGCCCTATGTCAGTGGCTGATGGCAAGGTAGCCGAGGTCGTGAAGCGACGCGAGAGGGAAAACTCCACGTCCACGCATTCGGTCGCATAGGTGAGGCTCAGGCCCGCCCGTGTGGGTTCATTGGCCTCGAAATCATAGCGCCAATCGACGGCGGCCGCCCAGGCATTGTCGAAGTCATAGCTGGCGTCAAAGGCCCATTCCGCCATGTTTTGCGGGCGTCCTTCCGATGGATCTGCTTCCAACCAAGTGAGGGACGAGGCAACATCGAACTGGTCTTCCTGCCACATCAGGGCGAATTCATTGGAGCTGATGTTGAAGGACTCGCTGAACAGGGCGCGGTTCATCATGGTGAGTGAATTGCCAAAGCTTAGGCTGGTGGACAGCATAAAGTCGGAATGCGTGCCATCGAGGCCGGAGCCTTGGGTGAATTGTCCATAGCTGCGGTCCCGGATCACCTGCCCGACGGTAACGCCCAGGGACCAGCCCAGGGGGTCGTCGCGCGTATAGGTCAGACCATAGGCCAGATGCGGCCCAAGCTCCTGACCATCGGCCCCTGGAAAGCGGTTCAGGGAGAACAGATTGCCTTCGTCAAATTCCACAACCGCACCATCCTCATTGGGCAGGTTCGGCTGCGTTTCCGGCGCCCAGACATACTGAAGAACCGGCTCCAGCAGATGCGTCACCCCATTGCCTCCTGCACGCGCCATTGGCCAGCGCAGCTCTGCCGCTAGATAGGGCGTCGTGCGGGTGATGGTGTCATCGTAGTTGGAGTCCTGGTTGACGTTGTAGACGTCGCCTTGCCACTGCGTCTCCACTGCAGCCAGAAGGCCTGCGGGAAGAATCCAGTCGCGCCGCCAGTTCGCTTCGAAGCTAAGTCTTGCGACATCGCGCCCGATCACATCGGCGCTCGACCGCCGGGAATGACTATGGGTGGACATCCCCACCGTGGCAATTCCCCCAAGACCGTAGGGACTGAACCGCTCCGTCACCTCGGCATCGGTCATCAGGGTTGGCAGAGTAACGTTGTCGTCACCCTCGCGCAAAGACCGAAACCGGTCGAACGAGAACTCGATATACTCATTGCGCTCGGCGCGGCTGATGGACAGGCCGGAATTCAGACTGTCCTCTTCGCTATAGCCGTAGGTTAGCAAATAGTCCGGGTCAGAGACGGTTTCATACGCAAACTCCAGCCGGAAATCGCGAGGCAGGTTGAACCAGCCCTCGGCAAATACGTAAGAACGCATCGAGTCAGCCGTCAGATCATCCCAACTGACCGCGCCGTTCATCTCGACAAATCCGTTTCGGAACGCCCGTCGAATGCGGGCTTCAAGCGTCTGGCTGTCACCTGCGGTGATATAGGGGGTGATGGTCAGGTCCGCATGATCGCCCAGTTCGACGAAATAGGGCATATGAACCCCAAAGCCCAACTGGTTGGACGCGCGGACCGTGGGGGTCAAGAAACCAGAAGACCGTTCCAGCGTGGGATCGGGCAACCGCAAGCGCGGGAACCAGGCAATCGGAACCCCAAGGGCCCTGAATTGGGCGTCTTCGAAAAACAACTGCCGCGCTTCCTGATCGTGCACAATACGCCGGGCCCGGATCTGCCACAGCGGCACCGGGTTGGCTGCGCATACCTCGCACGAGGAGGCGACGGTCTGATACATTTGCGTATAGCGTCCGTCGACGCGATTGATCTGGGTTGCGGCAATCTGCAATTGCCGGTCCAGCACCAGCCTGGCCGATTGCAGCACGCCGTTTTGCAGGTCGGTCGAAAGCTCGGCAAAATCTGCGAAAACGACGCTTCGACCATTGTCCTCGGTCAGAATAATCGGGCCTTCGACACTCACCCGGTCCGTGGTGCCGTCATACAGGATCCGTCCGGCGCGCAGCCGTGACCCTTGATAGAAAATCTCCACATTGCCGTTGGCCGAGACCGAGGAATTGCCCCTGTAAAAGCTGATATTGTCTGCAATCAACGTCGCAGGAATGTCGCGCGTTTGTGCAGCAAGCGGACATGCCAGCACGAGAAGGGACAGGACGAGCGAGAAAATCCGCATCACCCGTCCTCCGTATGCAACAGAAAGCCCAGGGACAGCAGAATTGCGGCCAAGGGGGGCGTCCATGCGGCAACCGCCACCGGCAGTTGGCCGGTTTCCCCCAGAACCAACGCAAAATTGCGCAGGAAATAGACTCCGAATCCCAAAAGCAGTGCGAACAACACCATCATCCCCGTCTTCCCAAAACGGGTATGCCTCATTGTGAAGCTCGCGCCAATCAGAACCATCGCGGCAAGCAGTAGTGGATTTGCCAGTTCGGCCATGAACCAGGCCCGGTGTTGCAGCGCTGCAAAGCCCGCTTCGCGCAACTGCGCGATAAAGCCGGGCAATTCATAGATCGGCACGGTCGAAGGATGACCGAAACTGTCACGGATCTGATCGCGTGTCAGGGTCGAGGGCAAGGTGAAGCTTTCGTGGAGCGTTGCTTCAGCCTCCGGGTTTGCCTGGCCAAGCGGCCAGACTTTCACATCCGTCAACAACCAGGCGTTGTCGGTCAGAACGGCCGCATCCGCGTCGATCCTGCTTTGCACTTGCCCTTCCGGGTCGAAGACAAAAAAGCTAGCGCTAAAAAGCGAGGTTCCATCGGAATTGGAGCGGTTTGCGCGGATAACGGTCTGACCGAACTGGCTGCCCTGTCGAAGCCACAGCCCCTCGCCAGAGACCGACAGAGTCCGGTTTTCACCGGTCTGATACCGCGACATCGAGGTTTCAAACTGCCGTTCGGTTGCCGCCACAAGCGGGTTGATCACCAACAGGCCGAGCACGCCGATCCCAATGGCGACAATCACGGGCGACATGGCCGATCGTAGGGCGGAGCGACCGGACCCGCGGATCACCACCAGTTCCGACGTGCGTGCGAGAGACAGGAACAGCACCAGCGTGGCCAGGATGACAAAAAGCGGCAGCATCCGGTAAAGCGACCCAGGCAAGTTGAGAAGCGCAAGGTTGAAGGCCGCTGTCAGACCGGCATCCGTGTGGCCAATCGCCCTTAGTTGCTCGGCTAGATCAATTGGCAGCAAAATGGCCACGAAAACCGCCAGCACGATCATGAAGGACCGCAGGAAGCGCCGCGCGATATAGAAGTGCAGGATCATGCTGCAACCTCTCGCCGTCGGGGGCGCCTGTGACCGCGCAGCGCAAGATAGATCATCACCGCCGCCGTCATGGCCGCAAGAGACGGCTGCAAATAGGCAAGCCAGGCCATCCCTTCTTGACGGGACCCTACGCTTTCAGCGGCATTCCAGGTCATCTGCAGCGGAACGATCAGGGCGATCGCCAGCAGGATCTGTGGCCAGATTCCAAACCTTGAAAAGGCCCCCAACATCAGCGTTGCAGCGGCAATCACCGGTACGAAGAGGGCAAAGAACGGTCGAGCGATGCGGTCATGACCGGCAAAACGAAAGGCCGCGAGGGTAAAGCCCTGAGCTTCGGCGAAAACGCGTGGGGAGAATAGCAACTCTGCGGTTGAAAGCTCTCTGATGTGGCGGGAACGGGTGCCGGGCGATTGGATCAGTCCGGCGATATCGTAGGTGAAATCGTCAAACTCGACGATCGTCAGCCGATGGCCTTCGGTCTGCAGGGTCTGTGCAACACCTTCGAACATCACAAGGCGCGGTCCGGCGTTAGAAGACACAAGTATCGCCCGCCGCGCGGTATAGGTTGTTTCAACATCGGGAGAAGAGCGATCTTGAAGGAACACATCCCGAAATTCGCCAAGCTCGGTGATTTCGCGGATATAGACCGTCAATCCGGCGGTCGGGTGCAGAAACTGCCCCTCGCGCAACAGCCTGCCTGTCATATCCTGCGAGATCTCGACCGACCGTTCTATCAGGCGACCGCGCGCCGCCGGAACGAGCACATGCGCCAGAATCGCCAACAGCAGGGCAAGGACGATTCCGAAGACCCAGACCGGGCGCAGTAGTCGCAGGGCAGAACAGCCTGCGGTTTGCATGACGACCATCTCGCTTTCCGAAATCATCCGGTTGGTGACGTATATCGCCGCCACAAATGCCGAAACCGGCAGCACCAGAAAGATTATCTGCGGCAGCGAAAGCGCGGAAAACTCTAGGAAAACCCGAAGGGACTGGCCGTCGCCAATCAGGCGATCAAACAACCCGACGGCACTGTTGATCCAATAGACAGACACCAGCACAAGGCTGAAAAAGCTGAACAGCGCCAGAAGCTGTGACAGGATATACCGGTCATAGCGCCCCAAGTTATGCCCCCCGAAAACAAGCTCTTAACAACCCCAGTGACTAAGGTCTTAATCCAATCACTGCCACAAGGACAGGCATATCTGGTCAAGCTCGCCTACTAGTCCTAGTGTTGCCACAACATCCAATTCCAGAGGTTCCCACATGACCACGCCCATTGCCATTTCCTTTGTAGAAACCGACCTCGATGCGCTGTCCGCCGCCGAGGGCAAGCTGGCGGTGATCGTCACGCCGGATGGCAAGCTCGATCCTTCTGCGCGGCGGGTGAACCGGCTGACCAAGGGGGCGCTGGCCCGGCTGGCAGAGTCCGATTCCTGGGACAAGGCGAAGACAGGCGATTGCGTGTCCCTCGGATTTCCCGTCGGGCTGACGGCAGAGGCGTTGCTGGTCGTAAAACTGCCCCGTCGGACCACGGTTGAGGACGCGCGCCGCGCAGGAGCGGAACTGGCGAAGGCCAAAGGTAAAGCGGCACTGACCGTGGCTGCGGGGGCGTTCCACCGGGCCGCCGACCTGTCCTTCGGACTGGCGATGCGGGCCTATGAATTTACCGATCACAAGACGGGCGACACCCCTGCCGGCGAGGGTGCGGTGATCCAAGTTAACAAACCCGACGAGATTGCCGCTGAAGCCGCGCCCATGACCGCCGTGGCCGAGGGTGTCTTTTTCACCCGCGATCTGGTGAGTGAGCCATCGAACGTGCTGACTACCGAGGATTTCGCCGCACGTCTTGCGGCCATGGCCGATCTGGGGCTGGAGGTCGAAATCCTCGACGAAGCGGAACTGGAAAAGCTCGGTATGCGGGCCTTGCTGGCCGTGGGGCAGGGGTCTGAAAGCCCCTCGAAGGTCGTTGTCATGCAGTGGAATGGGGGCGGGGATGAGGCCCCGCTGGCGCTGATCGGCAAGGGTGTGGTCTTTGATACCGGCGGCATCAGCCTGAAACCAGCGGGCGGCATGGAAGAGATGACCATGGATATGGGCGGCGCAGGCGTCGTGTCCGGCGTCATGCGCACGCTGGCCCTGCGGAAAGCCAAGGCCAATGTGGTGGGGATCGTCGGTCTGGTGGAAAACATGCCTGACGGGCGGGCGCAGCGGCCGGGCGACGTGGTGCGGTCCATGAAAGGCGACACGATCGAGGTGATCAATACCGATGCCGAGGGACGGCTCGTGCTGTGCGATGTCATGTGGTACGCGCAGGACCGGTTCCAGCCAACGGGCATGGTGGATCTGGCCACTTTGACCGGAGCAATCATCATCGGATTGGGTCATGAAAACGCCGGCGTTTTTTCCAATGACGACGTGTTCTGCAACAGCTTCCTCAAGGCGGCGGCTGCGGAAGGTGAGGGCGCATGGCGGATGCCGCTTGGCGCGGCTTACGACAAGATGCTGAAATCTCATGTCGCGGACATGAAGAATGTGGGTGGACGGCCTGCTGGCTCGATCACTGCGGCGCAGTTCCTGCAACGGTTCGTCAAGGACGATACGCCGTGGATTCACCTCGATATTGCGGGTGTGGCCAGCGTCAAGGCGGACACAGCCCTTGCGCCCAAAGGGGCGACCGGCTGGGGGGTCATGGCGCTCGACCGGATGATCCGCGATGGCTACGAGGCGGAGTAACCACTGATGGGCGCGGCCTATTTCTACCACCTGACCCGGTCCAGCGCAGAGGCGACCTTGCAGACTTTGATCGGCAAGTCGCTTCAGGCTGGATGGCGGGTGGTGGTCAGGGGCCGGACAGAGGGGTTTCTCGATCGTCTGGATGAGTTGCTTTGGCTGCGCCCGGAAGAGGGCTTCCTGCCCCATGGCCGCGCGGGCGGGCCGCATGATGCCGATCAGCCGGTATTGCTTTGCAGCGGGGCAGATATCCCCAACGGCGCTGCCTGCCTGATGAGCGTGGAGGGGGCCGAGATCAGCCCCGACGAGGTGCAGCGCCTCGACCGGGTCTGCATCCTCTTTGATGGCGGCAATGGCGATGCCGTGGCCCATGCCCGCACCCAGTGGAAAGCGCTGACAGGCGCAGGCTGCGCGGCGCAATACTGGTCCGAAGAGGGCGGCAAATGGGAAAAGAAGGCCGAAAGCGGCTGACCCGCCCCCGGCCTTGCGCGTCAGGCGACCTTGGGGGCCGCCAGCCGAGCCCGTATGTGGCCGGGCACCTGCCGCGCGGACATGGCGCGAGGGTAGGGCAGTTCCTCCATCTCCGGCACGTCGCCATAGAGGGCCTCGAACTCGGCATAGTTGTCAAACACGCGGCGGCTCACATTATCTATGAACGTCTCGGCAGGGGCACCGTTTGCGAGGATGATCTCGTGTTCCTCGGTCTCGATATGATAGACCGTGTAGGTCTCGCCCATTTCCGCCAGAGGCACCCGCGTGATCGTCGTCCCGTTTACCAGCGCGCCCGCATGGCAGATCACACCATCCACCAGCATCCCGTGATCTGCAGTGACGGTCAGGTCGCTATGAGGCAAACCGTCGCCCAGAGATCCGGCAGCAAAGCGCACCGGCATCAGCCGTTCGGCGGGGCCGAAGCGGGTGGAGACGGTCTGGCGACCGATCCATTTGACGGGAGCGAGCGTTCCATCGGCCGTGGTAACCATATGGCCAATTTTCAGTTGCTCGACGGGTTTGCCCCCCGCATCCGTCATGATTTCAGTGCCTTCGGCGAAGCAATAAGCATAGGTGCCGGTGGTGGTGAATCCGATATTTCCTGTCAGGCTTGGATTGTTGGAAACGATGGCACAGTTTCCAGTAAGTGGTTCGAAAAAAACCGGATCTCCGCTGCTTGTGAACCCGTAAAGTTGGGCTGTCACAGGAAATGGCACAAGTAAGGGGCTGTTCAGCAGAGCATTGTCGCCCACTGCCGTAAAGCCATCCGCAGTGCTATCCTCACTGTCCTCCACAGTTACCGAGCCCGGGCCATCAGGCACTGGATACACGGTGGTTGCATCCGGTGCTGTTGTTCCGAGTACATAGGCATAAGTGTAGGTTTCAATCGTTGGCATCGGCTTTCCCCCATTCACCTTGGTCAAGGAAATATTAACCAAAGTTAACGTCAGTAGTGGGCGTAGACTGGGGGCTGGTCAAGGTAAGTTTAGCCGTTACCCCTCACGAGTTCATGCGAGCAGTTTGTACCGATCCGACTTGGCGGCCTTTTGGGTGGAACCCAGTTTGACAAGGATTGAGCCAGGAACCTGCCGAGCGGACATCGCGCGGGGGTAGGGCAGCTCTTCCATCTCGGGCACATCGCCATAGAGCGCTTTGAATTCCCCGTAGTTGTCGAAGACCCGGCGGCTGACGTTGTCGATGAAGGTTTCAGCGGGTGCGCCGTTCGCAAGGATGATCTCGTGGGCTTTGGTCTCAACGTGATAGACCGTGTAGCTCTCGCCCATTTCAGCCAAGGGCACGCGGGTGATGGTGATTCCATTCAAAAGTGCCCCGGCGTGGCAGATGACGCCCCCCACCAGCATCCCGTGATCAGCGGTCACGGTCAGATCGCTATGCGGCAGGCCATCGCCCAAAGATCCGGCGGCCAACCGCACCGGCATCAGCCGTTCGGCGGGACCAAACAAGGTAGACACGGTCTGGCGACCGATCCATTTGACTGGCACGCTGTCGCCCTGTGCCGTGAAAACCAGATCACCGATGGACAGGGTTTCAACACAGGCAGCACCATTTGGCGTCGCAATCTCGGTGCCTGCGCAAAAGCACACGAGATTGGTGTTAGTAGTGGTCAAGTCAGACAGGCTGGTGCCCTCGATCACCAGCGACCCGCCACCAGCGCCCGCAGGCAATGCAATCAGCAAAGATCCGTCGCCCTGTTCCGTTGCGGCAGACAAAAGCTCGGCAAAATTGCTGAAGATCGAATTCAGGTCGACGATATCCCCTTCCGCCGCATTGAAATCGAGGATGCGGTCCGTCGATCCCCCACCAAACCCGAGAAAACGGTCGCCGCCGGTGCCGCCCGACAGGGTGTCGTCACCATCGCCGCCATTGACGGTATCCGCCCCGTCACGCCCGAAAATCTGATCGTTGCCCCCGGCACCTAGCAGCGTATCGTCATTCACGCCGCCATAGATATCCTCGTGAAAGAACTGGCCGGTGACAGTCGTCAGCGCCGAGCCATTGCTTTGCGCCGACATCAGAACCATACGGGCAAAGTCATCGGCCGTTCTTGCATCGGCGCCGGTCAGGGATTCAATGGCAGCTGCCATTTCAGAATAGTGAGGCGACAGGCTGGCGGATTCAGTGTAGTGGCCGGTCACTACACCGCCCGGGTTGGTATAGGTTCCGCCGCGCACCACGACACCGATCAGGTAAGAGTTGAAGGTTCCGTCGCCATCCGGGTCAAAGGTCAGGAAGGTGCCGCCGCCGCTCATACCGCCGACCGCTTCGGCGCCTTCAATCGTGTAGTATCCGCCCTGATCGCCCCCGACCACCTGTTCGGTATGTCCGTCGGCGGCCAACGTGCCGGATGTCTGGTGCAGAGTGTTCGCCAACCCGTTCAGCGAGTTTCCTGCTTCGGGGTAGCCAACGATCACAGCGGTTCCCGACAGATCATCGGGGTCGTTGGCGATGATCATGGGGGCCGCAGGCCCGTTGTAAAAGGCACTGGTCGAGACCAGCTGATCGCCCGCATGAAGGCTGATATCGAACCCCGCCATTACGGTTTCGAGCGATCCGTTTCCGTCGAGATCTTCGCGGTAGGTCGACCAGGGTTCCCCGCCAAAGGGCAGGGTAAAGTCGTACTCGGTGGTGTCGTGGGTTTCCGCCTCGCCCGTCAGGCCACGCTGCGGCGTGGCGGTGCTGGACCCGCCCGGGCTTGGCGAATGGTTGGCGCTGAGATAAATGCCGCCGCCGATATGCACGCCGGACCATTTTACTTGCACAGCCGTGAGATGCTCAAGGTTTGTAGAAGTTGAACTAACAATCTCAAGCAATACAGCGCCCCTTACATGGAATGCTCATCAAAAATCCGGTTCTCAACTCGGTACCACGCGCTGCAATATCGGGTCAACGCGCACAAGCCTGATGGCAGGGGACGCCCAAGTCAGGCGGCAAACACCGCGAATAGCCGCTCGATGATCAGATCTGGCACCTGCCCGACATTCAAGGAACGCGGACAGGGCCTTCCTGAATCCCGGGCGCATCGCAACAATGCGGTTCCCTATCCAGCCGCTGGAGCGCGGTCTGGATCATGGTGCAGGCGAACATTGCTTGGCGGGTCAAGCATAGGGTGGCGGTGTTTAGGCCAGCGGTGCAGTCCAGCCCGACACGCCTGCGCTTACTTGGTTCTACGCGATCGGAGAATCTAAGGCGCGGCTACCCTCTCACGCCGGGCGATTCCGAGGGCCGCAATCCAAAGAAGCAGCACGTTCAGATAGCTCCAGAACCCCCAAGGCAGCAAAACAAGGCTTTCGAGCCGGTCATCGGTCGAGATGCCGAAGACATATCGGTTGATATACAAGGGGGGGATCATGAACATGCAAAGAAGAACCAATTTGGGAATGCCGCTTCTGATGTTGAAAAGGACGAAGGACGCTGCGGGCAGGGCAATCGTCCACTGATAATGAACCGCGCGTGGGACGATCATCAGCAAGAGCAGGCAGGCGATGCTGAACATAAGCGGATAAAGCCGCGACGGCGAGATGTTCGCAAGCGCAAGAGGAACGCAGACCGTGGCGGTCAAGAGCACGGCCACAAGGCTGAACGTCACATACACCGCGCCCAAAGAACTGGCTGAAAACGCCCCGGCCTCTGCGAAATAGGAGAGAATGTTCAGAATGGACTGGTTGTATGGGCTTCCTGGTGTCCGGTCGAACTGTACCATCCCGCCGATAATGTCCTGATAGCGGCTTTGCAGGTCGGGCGCGAACAACGTTCCGGACAGTGTCAAACCGACGACCGCACAGATTGCGATGATCAAGAGCAGCACTCTGCGCGTTGAAAAAGGAACCATGGCAATCAGGAGCAGCGGCAATATCCAGATCTTGAGCGTTGCTGCCATTCCTGATGCGAGCAGGGCTGCTTGCGTTCGGTTGCGTTTGAGAAGGGCGACCGAGGCGAGAAGCAAAGCCAGCATGATCAGCGTCACTTGCCCAGATCGCAACACTGCGGCGCAGGTCCCGTTCAGCCCGAAGGCAATACAGGGAACCGCCCAATGCGCAGGAACGCCAAGCGCACGGACTGTTGCGACACAAATATAGGTCAGCGCGATAACCTGAAGCGCAAGCCAAACTCCAAAAGCGACGGGATAGGGCAATAGGGCAAGCGGCGAGAACAGCCGCAACAGCAAGGGAGAGTAGACGAAGGCAAGCGGATGGTCATGCAGCCCTTCGGAGGACGCCCACGTAAGATGCGCTTCGACGGAATACGGATCCTCGCCAATGGAATACAGGTAGGGTCCAGAGTAATAGGCTCGGAAATCATACTGGTAAAAGGTCCAGCCCCGCGCAACGAGCACGATCTGAAGCGCAAGCGCGAGAAGTGAAAAGCCGACAAGCAGTCTCTGCCAGAGCACGGGATCGGCAAGCCGCCCTGAAGCGCTTTTGTGCGATGAACCGGGCGTCATTGCGCCGTCTCTTGGGAGTCTCTCAAACCTGTATCCTGACCAGCTCTTTCGGCTTCATCCGACCATGTCGATGCCGGATCTTTGCAGGGAGTTTTGACCAGAAAAGCCAATAAAACAAGTTGCAATAATGGCTTGCCGGGTCACGAAAGTATCGTGGGACTCACCTTGCGATCATTCGTGTGTTGTCAATCCACGAGATGGTGAAGCGTTGCTTTGCCGAACAGGGCGGGTCGCGCCACCCTTGCCCTCCGGCAATGACTGCTCAAGTGATGGGAAAGACCGGCACTGCATTGGCGATCAGTTGGTAGGGGCATTCTTACCCAAGTTGCGCGCATGGCATAATTCTGCCGCATCTCGAGTGTAAATACCTTGTGCTCGTTCCCAAAAAGACGGGTTCCGGATGACAAGAAAAACGAAGCAGAGCTAGCAGGACGACCGGACGACAGGCATGCCAAACGCAGTGACCACCCTTGTGCTATTGATCTTTCCGATCATATCGGTCTGGCTCTTTGGCAGACTGCACCCAAGGCGTGCGCTGCTGTCGGTCCTCATTCTGGGGTACCTCTTTCTTCCTCCGCAGCCGGCCGGTTTTACCATTCCGCTTATCCCCCCCCTGACAAAAGACACGATTCCAAGCCTTGTAGCGATCATTGCGTGCCTGGCGTTGTATCGCGACCAGATGACGTTTCTCCCGACGCAACCCGTAGCCAAGGTGCTGGTGCTGGTCTTCATCTTCAGCCCGATGGGCACTGTTCTGACGAATATGGACACGGTTCAGTTCGGAAGTTTCACCTTGCCCGCACTGCGGTTTCGATCTGGCATCGCGCAATGCATCAATCAGGCTTTGCTGGTCGCGCCGCTGCTGCTGGCGCGTAACTTTTTTCACAGCGAGGAGGATATCAGGGACTTGATGTGGGCAATGGCAATCGCCGGCTTGGTGTATTCGCTGCCGTTGCTGCTGGAGGTGCGCTTGTCTCCCCAGTTGAACATCTGGATCTACGGGTATTTCCAGCATTCGTTCGCGCAAATGATGAGGGGCGACGGGTTCCGCCCGATTGTTTTTCTCTATCATGGACTGTGGGCTGCTTTCCTGGTTCTCACCGCTTTGCTGGCCATGACATCCCTTGCCCGAAGCAGTCGAACCAGATGGGCTGTGTTGTGGTGGGCGTGTACCGGGTATCTGGGTGTGCTGCTGATCTTGTGTAAATCCATGGCATCAATCCTGTATGGTTTGATGTTTGTCCCGGTGCTGATATTCCTCGGAGTTCGGATGCAGCTCAGGATTGCGATGCTGCTTGCCTGCGTTGTCCTGGCCTATCCAACCCTGAAAAGCCTTCATCTTGTGCCAGAGGAAAGAATCCTCACCTGGGCTGAAAGCGTGGATGAAGATCGTGCGAATTCCCTGCGGTTCCGGCTGGATAACGAAACCGTTCTGATCGATCGCGCAATGGAGCGGCCGGTGTTTGGGTGGGGCTCATGGGGCCGGAACCACCTTTACAACGAGCGCAACGGAGAGGTGCTGACCACAACGGATGGACGTTGGGTGATCACTATTGGTGTCTATGGTTGGGTCGGTTTCATCGCAGAGTTCGGACTACTGCTATTGCCGATTTTCCTTTTGAGCAGATACGGGCTAACCCGCACGCGTCGAGGGCCGAAGAACGCCACGGGCACGCCAGCTGCTGACACCGGTAACTTGGACATTCCTGGTGAAAATTCCGAATTGCCCCATTGGATTTCTGGTGCCGCGCTGATCCTTGCCATCAACACGGTCGACATGGTGCCCAATGCGACCCTTACACCGATGAGCTGGCTCTTCACGGGTGCTTTGTTGGGCCTGATCGAGTCGGTGAAATCCAAAGACAGCAACAAAACGATCAAACAACGGCTTCGTACGATCCTGTAGGCGATTTGATCAGCAAGACCGTTTCATTTGATGGTCTCTGGGTTGTGTCGGAACCGGTGGACACTTTGATATTTCGACTACAGTTCAGATAGTTGACCTCGATGCCCGCACTGCATCGAACGCCACCCGCGTAAAATTCATGTCAGACTGCAATAGGGTACGACTGCTTCGTGCCTAACGTGTCAGAACCATCTGTCCGTTCTCGATGGCGATCCGGTCAAAGAGGTTCAGGTAGCTCATGCCGAGCAGGCTTTCCTGCATAGGGGAGCCATTGACCACGGCGGGCACGCGGCGGTCGGAAATCGGGCCGATCTCGACCAGGTCGAGCCGCACCGGCGCGGTTTGCACCATGCCATTGGCGGTCATGGCGCGACTCGTATAGCGCAGGTTGGCCGTGTTCAGCCCGGCGCGGGCGGCGTCCTGCGGGGTCAGCACCATATCCGTTGCCCCGGTATCCACCACGAAGCGGATCGGGGCACCGTTGATCTCTAACGTTAGGTAATAGTGGCCATCGAAACTGCGCGGCACAGTGATTTCACCCGTTCCTGTCACCACCGATTGTTGCGGCAGCACGTTATTGCGCAGTTCGGGCCAAACACCCACGGCAACAAACCCGCCCACGATCAGAAACCCCCAGACCACCGCATAGCGTGCAACCTTGCCGATCTGATGGCGATTGGCCGAGATGATCGAGCCCGTCAGCGCAATCGCCAACAGGCTGAGATAGATGATCGAGGCAATGTCAGTGTCTTTCATCGGGTCAATCGGATCATGTCGGTTGATGCCAATATAGGACAGCGGACCGGCTAAAACACCTGTAGATCTCGAATGCCGTCGATCACGAATTGGACAGACAGCGCCGCCAGCAACATTCCCAGCAACCGCGTCACGACATTGATGCCCACTGGCCCCAGCATCTTTTCCATCGGCCCGGCCAGAAGGAACAGCAAGAACACGACCAGAATGACGGCCAGCATGACCCCATGGACCATCGCGACGCCGGTTGCAGATCCGGCAGATCCGGTCAGCAGGATCATCGTGGCAATCGCCCCCGGTCCGGCAATCAGCGGCATGGCCAGCGGAAAGACGGACGGATCCTCGGCATGGGGCGCATCGGCCTGCCCCTGTCGGCGCTGCTTGCGCCGCTCGAACAGCATGTCGAGCGCGGTCAGAAACAGCAGAAGCCCGCCCGCAATGCGGAACGCTGCCAGCGAGATGCCGAGGAAGTTCAGAACCGCCTCACCGGCCAGTCCGAAAATCGTCAGCAATACGAAGGCAACGATGCAGGACCGGATTGCGATTGCTCGCCGGGCGCGGGTGCCCATGCCACTTGTAATGGCGATGAACATCGGGGACAGGCCGATCGGGTCGATCACGACGAACAGAGCCACGAAGGCGGTAATGGCGTCCGACAACATCATAGCGCGTCTGCCTCCTCCTGTCGTTCCAGGGCTTTCATCCACATGGCCTCGGCCCGGTCGAGCCCTTCCATGACCTCGGCATATTTCTTCTGCCACACCTCGATCTCCCCGGCCTTGCCGGGCTCATACAGGTCAGGGTCCGCCAGTTTGGCGGCCAGCTTGTCGCGCATGGCGTTCAGCTTCTCCACCCGTTCTTCGCATTTGCGGACCTCGGCGCGCAGCTCCAGCATCGCATCGCGAGAGTGGCGCTTGGGCTTTGCGACTTCGGGCTTCACCTTGATGGGCGCGTCGCCCGCCAGCAGCATCTTGCGATAGGCGGCCAGATCATCCTCATAAGGGGTGACGCTGCCATCCTTGACCAGCCATAGCCGGTCGGCGGTCAACTCCAGCAAATGCATGTCGTGGCTGACCAGGATCACCGCGCCGGTATAGGCGGTCAGCGCCTCGACCAACGCTTCTCGGCTTTCGATATCAAGGTGGTTGGTCGGTTCATCCAGGATCAGCATATGCGGCGCATCCAGTGTCGCCAGCAGCAGCGACAGCCGCGCCTTTTGACCACCCGACAGCTTGCCAACCACGGTTTCCGCCTGATCGGCACCCAGCCCGAACCCCGCCAACCGCGCCCGCAGCTTCGCCGGGGCCTCCTCGGGCCGCATTCTGCGCAAGTGCTGAAGCGGCGTTTCGTCGATATGCAACTCATCCACCTGATGCTGCGCGAAATATCCTACCCGCAGCTTGGAAGACTTGGTGATCCGACCCTCCAGCACCGGCAGTTTGTCGGCCAGCAATTTCGACAGGGTCGACTTGCCCTCGCCATTGCGGCCAAGCAGTGCAATGCGATCGTCCTGATCGATGCGCAGGTTCAGCCGCTTCAGAACCGGCACACCGTCATAGCCCACGGCGGCCCCGTCCATCTGCACGATAGGCGGCGACAGCTGCTCGGGTTCGGGAAAGCTGAACTTGCGGAAGGCACGTTCGGCAGGGGCGGTGATGGGCTGCATCTTTTCCAGCATCTTTAGACGCGATTGCGCCTGCCGGGCCTTTGTGGCCTTGGCGCGGAACCGGTCGACGAAGCTTTGCAGATGGGCGCGGCGCGCCTCCTGCTTTTTCGATTCCGCCTGCGCCACGGCGATCCGGGCGGCGCGGGTTTGCGCGAAGGTGTCATAGCCGCCCTGATAGAGCGTCAGCTGCCGTTCCTCCAGATGCAGGATATGCCCCACGGCGCGATTCAGCAGGCCACGGTCGTGGCTGATAACCAGCACTGTATGAGGGTATTTCGCCAGATAGCTTTCCAGCCACAGAGCGCCTTCGAGGTCCAGATAGTTTGTCGGTTCATCGAGCAGCAGCAGGTCAGGGGCCGAAAACAGCACCGCCGCCAGGGCCACACGCATCCGCCAGCCGCCGGAAAAGGCGGAACAGGGCATACGCTGTTCCTCGGCTGTGAAGCCAAGGCCGCGCAGGATGGTCGCGGCGCGTGCCTCTGCCGACCAGGCATCGATATCGGCAAGCCGCGTCTGAATTTCAGCGATGCGGGCTGGATCGTCGCTCTCCTCGGCCATCAGCTTTGCGCGCTCCGTGTCGGCGGCAAGGACCGTGTCGATCAGCGAGGTCTCGGACGAGGGCACTTCTTGCGCGACGCCACCGATGCGGGCGCGCAAGGGCAGGGTGATCTCGCCTGTGTCCAGCGTCAGTTCACCCCGGATCAGGCGAAAGAGCGTGGTCTTGCCGGTGCCGTTGCGCCCGACAATGCCGACCTTATGCCCCTCGGGGATGGTGGCCGAAGCGTGTTCGAGCAGTGGGCGACCCGCAATGGAGTAAGAGATATCTGAAATTCTGAGCATGAGCGCGGTGTGACCCGCCTGCGCGCGACTGTCAATTGGCGGCTTTTCTTTAAGCGCGACGCATGTTAGCAGCCGCGCCAAACAAACCCATTTCTCGGAGAGTTCCCATGGCGGTTCAACGCACCTTCTCGATCATCAAGCCCGATGCCACCAAGCGCAACCTGACTGGCGCGATCAATGCCAAGATCGAAGCTGCTGGCCTGCGCATCATCGCGCAAAAGCGCATTCACCTGACCCCCGCACAGGCTGGCGTCTTCTATGCCGTTCACAAGGAACGTCCGTTCTACGGCGAACTGTGCGAGTTCATGGCGTCTGAGCCGGTTGTGGTTCAGGTTCTGGAAGGCGAAAACGCCATTGCTGCCTACCGCGAAGTGATGGGCGCAACCGACCCGGCAGAAGCCGCTGACGGCACCATCCGCAAGGATTTTGCCCTGTCCAAAGGGGAAAACTCGGTCCACGGTTCCGACGCGCCGGAAACCGCTGCGGAAGAGATTGCGTATTTCTTTGCAGGTCTCGAACTGGTCGGCTGAACCAGGGTTTGACCTGATCGTTTTTGACGGGTCGCTCCGACAGGGGCGGCCCGTTTTCTGTGTGGGATCTGTGCGGGATGAAGCGCCCCTTGCGGGAAGGACGAGCGTCTTAACAAAGCTATTTGTTGCTTAGCGCCGCGCGCCCACGCCGATCTCATCCAAGAACTTTTCGAAATCGGACCGATCCGGGTCAAAGCAGCTGGCCTTGATCTGATCAAAGCGTTTGCGAAGCGCGGCTTTCTCGGTGCCCTGACAGTCATTCCATGGCCGTCCCTGCACCCCCATATGCAACACGTAATAGGCAATGAAATGGGGGCGGCTGCCATTTCGCAGCATCGCTTCATAGGCGGCATCGGGTCCGCATTCTCGCAGCGCCTCTGCATCCGGTATCCCGGCGCGCTGCAATTCCTCGGCCATGGCCGGGCCGATATTGCGGATGTCTGTCAGCGGAGTGGACATGGGCGCGGCGCCTTCATCGAACAACGCCGCGTCTTTATCAGATACTGGCCCAGTCGTGGAAGGTCACGGGTGCCTCTTTCTTGGCGGTGCCTTGCTTGGCTGTTCCTTTTGGATTCGGGGCCTGCTTTGGGGTTGGTTGTGGTTGTGGCATCTGACTGCTCTGCTTTTCTTGGTTTCTGCCTGTGGTCCAGATTACCATTCAAATGAGGCAGCTTTTGGGCTGGTCCAGCCAGCCGCAAGGGATGAACCGGGGTGTAATTTGGGCAGTTTGGCCGCATTGTTCGGATGGCCAATT
Organism: Nioella aestuarii; assembly: GCF_050896395.1. Classification (NCBI taxonomy): domain Bacteria; kingdom Pseudomonadati; phylum Pseudomonadota; class Alphaproteobacteria; order Rhodobacterales; family Paracoccaceae; genus Nioella; species Nioella aestuarii. The sequence continues at coordinate 33,460 of NZ_JBPBBA010000010.1, forward strand.
TCGAACGTGACGCGCAGATAAGCGGCCTGAAAGCCACTCAATTACAGGAACTTGGCGTATGATTCGAATCGCATTGGTTCTGGCTTGGAACCAAAGAGCGACTTTTGGAGAGATTGGAATTGTGTCAAGCAGGGCTTGGAGCTGCCTAACTTTTGCCTTGGTTAACACAGCGTTTCGGAATCGCGTTCAATCCATTGTTGCCGCATGTTTTACAATAGCGTGGGTAAAAAGGATCATGACTTTTGGGTTAGACCCGCTGGCAGCAACATGTGATCGAAAAAGCTGACTTTATTAGAATAGGTTAAACTTGCATCCAAAATTCTGTTGCGCCCGAGGATTGTTTCGCACGCAGCAACAGCCTCTGGGCCTGGCCTGCTGGATGGAACCACAGATTTACCATATTTCGACCTTTTGGGCCGAGTTCCCGCCATGTTTCAAACAATTTTCGCTTTCTTGGAACGACCTAGTCACGCTATCCATTGGTCAGCCCAACTGGGGGGCGATGTCTGAAGGCCACGGGGGCGGCCGCACGATACCAGCCTGATCAACCTGATCGGCAGGTGGCATGTGAGCCGCAACGTATTGCGGACCCGAAAGAGGGACTAGCCCTGCCAGGCTTGCCCCTGCCGGTGGCTGCAAGGCTGTCGGTTCATCTGCCCCTGATCTGGCCACCGTGCGCCCGCCCAAGAACTCTTCATACATCGCAATCTGGTTGGAACGTGTTCGACACCGATCGTCAGGGGATGTGCGATGTTCTTGGTTTCTTTGGTCTCACTCTTGACCCGCCATGTGCTGCAAACGCGCACCCCAGCCATCGTTGTCATTGATAAGTCAGTGGTTTGCCGTGAACCCGCGCAGAACGCGCGTTCGGGCAGGGCGTAAAGGAGACGACAGATGTCTGGTGAAATAGTGAATCCGAGTAGTGTTGACGGCGTCGTTGACGGTACCCCTGGGGATGACAATATCAACCTTGCTTACACGGGCGACCCTGAAGGCGACATGATCGACGCGGGTGATGCCATTCTTGATGGCGCCGCACCCGATGATGATGTCTTGTTGGCGGGCGAAGGTAATGACACGGTTCATGCCGGTGTCGGTGACGACATCATCTGGGGCAATGATGGCGACGATTACCTCGATGGTGAAGACGGTGACGACACCATCAAAGGTGAGGGCGGCAACGACACGCTGATCGGCGGTGACGGCAACGATCACCTGATCGGTGGAGACGGAAACGCATCGGTCGACGGCGGAAATGGCGACGATTTCATCGACACCCGTCTGGATGGCAACCTGTCCATGCCAGACCGTGGCTATCCCGGCCTGTTCCCCGGCGATCCTGTCCCCACGGACGCGATGGACACGATTGATGGCGGCGCGGGCAATGACACGATCTTTGCAGGTGATGACGCCGACAGCATCACCGGCGGCAGCGGCCATGACCAGATCGACGGCGGCTTTGACGATGACACGATCGACGCGGGCGAGGGCGATGACCTGATCGTCGGCGGCGAAGGCTCTGACACGATCCTCGGTCAGTCCGGTGACGACACGATCTATGGCGGGCTTGGCCCCGGCTTCCCGGATGAGCTGAACATCACCGATGACGGATCAGACGGCAATCCGATCGGCCCAGATGCAGTGACCGACAATGGCCGCGACTACATCGAAGCCGGTGACGGCAATGACGTGGTCTACGGCCAGGACGATGACGACACGATCTATGGCGGTGCCGGCAACGACACGCTGGATGGCGGCATCGACGAAGACGAGATTTACGGCGGCGCCGACCGGGACGTGATCCTTGGCGGCAATGCTGGCGACTACGTGGACGGTGGGGGCACCGGCGACGACTACGACACACTCGATTTGCGCGGCTCCGGTCCGCTGCGCGTCGTGCTCGATGCCGACAACCCAGAAAACGGTACGGTGACCTTCTACGACGGCAACGGCTACGCCCCGTCAAACGTCACCGGCACAATGCGCTTTGAGGAGATAGAGAACGTCGTGCCTTGTTTTACCCCCGGATCCCGCATTGCAACCCCCCGTGGTGAAGTGGCCGTTGAGGCGCTGCAACCCGGGGATAAGATCATCACCCGCGACAACGGCATCCAGGAAATTCGCTGGATCGGCTCTCGCATGTTGAACCATGCAGAACTGCGCCGCGCACCGAACCTGCGTCCGGTCCTGATTAAGGCCGGGGCGCTTGGCAACGGTTTGCCCGAGCGCGACATGCTGGTCAGCCCACAGCACCGGATGCTGGTCGGCAATGACCGCACGCAGCTGTATTTCGAGGAAAGCGAAGTGCTGGTGGCGGCCAAGCATCTGGTGGATCACAAGGGCATCCGCTACATGGATACGCTGCGCACCACCTATATCCACTTCATGTTCGACCAGCACGAAGTGGTTCTGGCAGACGGTGCCTGGACCGAAAGCTTCCAGCCAGGTGATCAGACCCTGGGCGGCATGGGCAAGGACCAGCGGGACGAGATCTACACTCTTTTCCCCGAGCTTCAGCAGCCCGCAGGAATCGACAGCTATGCCGCAGCCCGCAAGGTGCTGAAAGGCCACGAGGCGCGGTTGATCGTTCGTTAACTACAGAATGCAGCAGGGATACGGGGGAGAGGGGGCACAACCTTTCCCCGGACCCGAACTGGGGCGGTGCAGATTTGCGCCGCCCCTTTTTATTGGCCTGTTGCGGCGCGCCACGCCTCCCAATCCTCTGGCGTGTCCAGATCGGTCAGCGCCCGCCGGTCAGGCAGGGGGACCAGATTCACCCGCGCCTGATGGGTTTTCAGCAGATCGCGTGCGCCCTTGTCTCCTTTGATTTTTTGCAGATCGGCCAGCAGATCGGCAGGAAACAGCACTGGATTGCCCGGTGTCCCATCCTTGGCTGCCGCCCGCAAAATCGCTTTGGGCGCCTGTTGGGAAAGCGCCAGCAACAGATGCATATCATGTGCCGTGACCTCTGGCATATCTGCCAGCACCACAAGCACAGGGCCGGACAGCCCCTTGACCCCGGCGGCCAAAGACTCGCTTTGCGTGCAGCCAGCGGGCAGGGTCACGATCTCGCAATCAATCCCGCTCAAGGCTGCCACCCGTTCCGCATTGCCCTCTGGAAGGGTCACGCGCAGCGGCCCGGCCTTCACCGCCCGGCGCGCCATGATCCGCAACAGCGGCTCGCCTGCAATATCCTCCACCAGTTTGTCGCGCCCCTTCATGCGAGAGGACGCGCCAGCGGCCAGCAGCAGGATCGTCGCGCCGCTCATCCTCTCATCCTTGCGCCGTCCGCGTCGAAGAGCATGTCCGTCACCAGCCGCGCCTTGTGCATGTTGCCAAGGATCTCGATCTCGACCTCCAGTCCCTCGACCGCACGCTCGCTCGGAACGAACCCGAAGGCCACCGATTTGCCCGCGAAATGCGAATACCCACCAGATGTGCAGAAGCCCTGCACCGTGCCCTCCAGCCAGATCGGTTCATAGGCGATGACATCGGCATCATCTGCATCCACGATGAAACTGCACAGTTGCCGCGCAGGGCCTTCCGCGCGTTCCGTGTCGGCCGCGGACTTGCCGATGAAATTCTTGTCCCATTGGATAAACCGATCCATCCCGGTTTCGCCGGGCATGTAATCGGGCGAAAACTCTCGCATCCAAGAGCCGAAGAACTTGTCGAGCCGAAGGCTCATCATCGCCCGCATTCCAAAAGGCTTGAGGCCAAATTCCTGCCCTGCGTCCCAGAGCAGATGCCAAAGCGCGCGTTGTTCCATCGCGTCGACGTAGATCTCATAGCCCAGGTCGCCGGTGTAACTGACCCGCTGCACCGTGGCCTGCATCATGCCGACGGAAAGCTGCTTTACATCAAGGAACCGGAACGCCGCGTTTGACACATCCGCCCGAGTCACCTTGGCCAGCAGGTCGCGTGCGCGGGGGCCAGCGATCTGGAATCCGGTCGACCGATCAGAGATATTCGCGATCTTCACGTCGTCCGAAAGCTGCCCCTCGAACCAGCGCATGTGAAAATCCTGCGCGCCATAGCTTGCCGTCAGACGGAACTCCGATTCCGATAGGCAGGCCACGGTAAAATCCCCGATAAGCCGGCCGGAATGGGCCAGCATCGGTGTCAGGCTGATCCGGCCCGGTTTCGGAATGCGGCCCGCCATGATGCGATTGAGCCAGGCGCGCGCGCCCGACCCCGTCACGCTGTATTTGCCGAAATTCTGCACCTCGTTGATGCCCACGGCCCCGCGCACGGCCATGACCTCCCGCGCGGTGGCCTCAAAGGCGTTGGAGCGGCGGAACGAAGGCGTCTCGTATCGTGGTTCATCCCCTTGGGCGAAGTAATTGGGCACCTCCAGCCCATATTGCTGCCCCCAGACCGCGCCCATGCTGTCGAACACATCGTACATGGGCGTGGTTCGGAAGGGTCGCGCGGCGGGCAGTTCCTCGTTCGGATAGACCACGGAAAACCGGTTCTGATAGTTTTCCACCACCTTGGGCAGGGTGTAGCCCGGCGTGATCCAGCGCCCGAAACGCGCCACGTCCATGGCAAAGACATCGCGTTCCGGCTCGCCCTCGACCATCCATTGCGCCAGTGTCAGGCCGACGCCGCCGCCCTGGCTGAAGCCCGCCATGACCCCGCAGGCCGACCAGTAGTTGCGCAGCCCCGGCACGGGGCCCACCAGCGGGTTGCCGTCGGGGGCGAAGGTGAAGGGGCCGTGGATTACAGTCTTGACGCCCGCCCGCTCCAGGATCGGGTAGCGGCGATAGGCGAAGGCGATGCTGTCCTCGATCTTGTCGTAATCATCTGGCAGCAGTTCATGGCCAAACTCCCAAGGCGTGCCACCCACAGCCCAGGGTTTGCAGGGCTGTTCATAGAACCCGATGCACAAGCCCCGGCCTTCCTGCCGAAGATAGCTTTCACCACCCGGGTCCATGACATGCGGGTGCTCGACCTCGCGTTCATAGATTTCCGGCAGGTCGTCTGTCACCAGATATTGGTGCTCCATCGGATGAAGCGGCAGGTAAACCCCCGCCATCGCACCCACTTCCCGAGCCCACAGACCGCCGGCATTCACAACATGCTCCGCATGGATCGTGCCCTTGTCTGTCACCACGTCCCAGGTGCCATCGGCCCTTTGATTGGTCTCGCGCACCATGCAATGGGTTTCAATCGTGGCGCCCCCCATCCGGGCGGCCTTGGCATAGGCGTGGGTGGTGCCGGAAGGGTCCAGATGCCCGTCAAGCGGGTCGTAAAGGCCACCCAACACGCCCTCGACATTGGTGATCGGTGCAATGGCCTTGATCTCGTCCGGACCCAGAATCTCTGTCTCCAGCCCCATGAACCGGTGCTTGGCGCGTTCGGCCTTGAGCATGTCGAAACGCTCGGGCGTATCGGCCAGCGTCACGCCGCCCACATGATGAAGCCCGCAGGACATGCCGGTCATCGCCTCCAGCTCACTGTAGAGCCGGATCGTGTAGCCTTGCAGCGCCGCCATATTGGTGTCGCCATTGAGCGTGTGAAACCCGCCCGCCGCGTGCCAGGTGGATCCGGAGGTCAGCTCGGACCGTTCCACCAGCATCACATCGGACCAGCCAAGCTTGGTCAGGTGGTACAGCGCAGAACAACCGACAACCCCGCCGCCAATCACGCAAACCCGAGTGCTCGTCTTCATCGCTGTCTCTCCCTGTGGACCGTTTGCGTCAGACAGCCCGCGCTGGCCCGGCCCTGCAAGTCAAAAAGCGACACACCCTCTTCTTCTTGGCAAAAATACTCCCGCCGGAGGCGTTGCGCCCTCTCGGTTCGCATGGTCCTGCAGGTCAGAGCGCCGTCGGGTCCGCCTGGCCATGGCAATACGTCCCGACGCGGGCCCCGAACGGGGCTTAAGGAGGGGCGTTCCCGGATCGACGCCGCAGGCGGCGAGACCCTGCACGCTTACAGCAGCTTGCGCACCCGCAACTGGGTCAGCCGGTTCTGCTGGCGTTCGGCCACTTCGAAACGGAAGCCGTGGAAGCTGAAGACCTGGCCTTCCTCCGGGATCATCTGCGCCTCATGGATCACAAGGCCAGCCACAGTGTTGGCCTCTTCATCGGGCAGGTTCCAATCTGTCGCTCTGTTCAGATCGCGGATCGTCATGGCGCCTTCGATGAGATAACTGCCATCAGCACCCGGCGTCAGGTTCAGTTCTTCCTCTACGTCAAACTCATCGGTGATCTCGCCAACGATCTCTTCCAGAATGTCCTCCAGCGTGATCAGCCCCTGAAGCGCGCCGTATTCATCCACCACAAGGGCGAAATGGGTGTGCCGGCGCAGGAACTGACGCATCTGGTCATCCAGCGTTGTGGTTTCTGGCACAAAATAGGGTTTCATCGCCACATCGGTCACAGAAAAGGCCGATAGGCCAGTTTCTGATGCGTCCGGCCCGCGCACAAGCCTGTCCATGGCGCGAAGCACATCCTTTGCATGAACCAGCCCGATGATATTCTCGGGATCACCGCGATAGACGGGCAGGCGGGTATAGGGCGAGTGCAGCAGTTGGCTCAGGATCGTTTCGCCATCGGCATCGGCGTCGATCATTTCGATGTTCGAGCGGTGCAGCATGATTTCCTCGACCGTCCGTTCCCCAAGGTCGAGCGCCCCGAGCAGCCGATCGCGATGTTCCTTTTCCACCACGCCTTCCGAATGGCCGAGCGTGATCGCGCCGGCGATTTCCTCATGCGCTGACAGGACCGCGCTGTCAGGATCGGTCTGCACGCCGAACACGCGCAGCATAGCGCGCACCAGAACCTGCACCATGGCGACGATGGGTGAGAAGACCAGGATCACGACACTGATCACCGGACTGACGGTTGCGGCCGCTTTCTCGGCATTGGTGATTGCATAAGTCTTCGGCAGCACTTCAGCAAAGATCAGAACCAGAAGGGTCATGACCAGCGTCGCCAGCGCCACGCCGCTTTCTCCGAACGCACGGGTAAAGAGCGAGGTTGCGAGCGCGGCGGCAAGAATGTTCACCAGATTATTGCCAAGCAGGACGGAGCCGATCAGCCGTTCACTGTCTTCGGTCAGATGCAAGGCGCGTTCCGCGGCTTTCGAACCGCGATCCGCCTGGGACCGAAGCTTGCCGCGAGAGGCTGCCGTCAGGGCCGTTTCGGAGCCTGAGAAAAACGCGGACAGCAGCAACAGGCCAATAATGGCGCCTGCTGTCAGATAGAAGGATGCGTCAAAGGTGGGCGCAAGCTCGGGCATGATGTCTCCGGTTCAGGAAGGTCTGAAGCTGGTTATGGGGGTGGGCGCTGCACGTATCAAGCACAAGGGAGGCTTCGTGGCAGGAATAAGGCAGATCTTTGCTTTGGCCGTGCTTGTCGTTTTGGGCGGGATCTACTGAGGAATTCGGTCAAAAACCCCGTGATTCCAGTGCGCTCCCCGATGATTCGCGAATCAAATTAAGGCAAGAAAGTGCCAAACTGGGTACAAAGCGGGGCTAAATTTGCCATTGTTTCGCCTTATTAAGCAACCCTCGGTTGTATCTCGTTAACCTTAAAAAATATTAGTCCGAGTTTCAGCGTCTTCTGGTCGGAAACAAGCCGTGATTTTGCCGCGATTTGGATCGAGAGAGTGACTTCTGCCGTCCTCTCATCATTGTCGATGGGCTGTTTCCAATTTCTTAGGGGAACCTGACCAAATGGATAGGCATGAGCCGAATAAACAACCATAGATTGTATGAAGGCATGGCCACTGTTTCTTGAACCGCTACAATGCCGATCCGGACCTGTTTTCATGATCGCTCGAAACACTGAAAACGCTCAACTTTTCCGGGGTTCTGTTGCCACAATTTGGCCTAATTTGGACCTGCACGCATAGGTTGAATTTGTCAGAAAAAAATTGACGAAATTGTGCCACAAATGCCAAATTGTGGCTGTGCGAAAGCGCTGGTCAGCCATGACTTGAGGCTGCTGCATCGCCGGGCTGCCACCCGGACGCAGCACCAAAAGGTGGGGATGGATTGACCGCGATCCCGGGGGGGCCCGGTTAATCATCTGCGCCTGTCAGCACCCAAAATCTGAATGACTTTCTAATCCGCGCCATCAGTCGCAGGGCGGGGCAGGGAAGCTCTGTTTGTCGCGTCCGGAAACGGCCGCACCCCTTTAGGAGGGTGAAGTACAATGTATGAGCGTTTCGGCCTCTATAGCCAAGGCGAAGCTCCCCACGCTGTTCTGCCGATCCGGCTGAACAATTCGCGATCCGTCTATCGCCGTTACGCCAAACGAGCGCTGGATATCGCCATTGTGCTTCTGGCGGCACTGCCCGCCACGATCATCGTAATGATTTCGGCCCTTATCCTTGTTTTGCGGGAAGGCGGATCACCGTTCTATCGGCAGGAACGGATCGGGCTGAACGGTCAAGTCTTTGGTATGTGGAAGCTACGTACCATGGTCAAAAACGCCGATCTGGTGCTGGAAAGCTACCTGTCCGAAAATCCCGCGGCGCGCGCTGAGTGGGATTGTCACCAGAAACTGAAGAATGATCCCCGTATCACCCCGTTCGGCCATTTTCTGCGCCGCTCGTCGCTGGATGAGCTGCCACAGCTGTGGAACGTCTTGGTGGGGGAGATGTCGATCGTTGGTCCCCGGCCCATGATGTGCAATCAGCGGGCGCTCTACCCCGGCACGGAATATTATGTCATGCGTCCGGGGATAACCGGTTTCTGGCAGACCTCCAGCCGCAATGACAGCAGCTTCCACGAACGCGCGGGATACGACAAGGAATACTACCGAATGCTGTCGCTACGCACCGATCTGGCGATTATCGGTCGGACCTTTAGCGTGGTGCTGCGCGGGACAGGTTGCTGACTGCATCCCGCAGCAGCCCGGCAACCGTCTGCCCCCAGGAGTCCCAGTTCAACCGCTCCTCGTATAGCTCCCTTGCTCTTTTGCGTAGTTCGACATGCGTATCCGGAGACTGGAGATAGCCGGAGATCACTTCGGCAAACGCACCGGCATCCGTGCCAAGCGGCAGGGCATGGCCGTTTAGTCCGTTCCAGACCGGCACGCCGCCCACATCAAGGCAGAGCGATGGAAGCCCGTAGGCAGACGCCTCGCAAAAGGCAAAGCCATAGGACTCCATGGAGGGCATAAGCAAGAAATGGGCGCGGCGGAAGCAGTCATCGAAGATCTGCAACTCTTCCGGCTTGGCCTTGTTCAGATGCGGATGCACGGTCATAGCGCCCCGGTCGATCTCGGGTGGTGGGGTGCAGCCGATCACGGTCAGGCGCGCATCAACGCCCTGTTCCCGCAGCGCTGCAACCGTGGCTGCGGTGATCCAGCCGCCCTTTGCTGTCCAGTCACGCCCGACCAGCAGGATTTCAACCGGCCCATCAGGGGTGAGGGGCGTCGGTGGCGCAACGCCGGGATCAGGTACATTCGCGCCCCAGGGAACAGTCAAAGATCGGTCGGGTGACAGACCGTAGCGGTCATTCACTGCACCGCTCAGCCAATCAGAGGGCCAGAGCGCGAGGTCAAGCGCCTGGAAGGTGCGCCGCTCGGCTGCTTCGATCAAAGGGTCGAGCACCCGCGAGGGCGAAAACCATGACCCAAAGCTCTGCCCGATTGGAGAGTTCTTGTAGGTGGTTGGCGTCGCGTCCGAGCTATAGGCCGTCACCATCGGATAGGGCAGACGCAGCCGGTGCAAAGAATGGAAGGAATAAGCGCCGAACAGAACATCAAACTGCTCCTTGGACAGCGCCCTTTGAACCCGCTGCGCAATCAACCTCGACAAAAGCAGGTGTAGCCGCCAGCGGGCCCGAATGCTGAGAGCCTCCGGTGCGGCCAGAACCGCCCTGCGCAGCGGCTCGGCGAGCCCCCAATCCTGTGGCAGGACCGTCACATCGCCTGCATGGGTTTCCAGCGCCGATAACATCCGGGCATTGCCGCCCGAATAGAGCGTCGCATCACGTGGATCGAAATCGCACAGATAGGCGATTTTCAGACGTCTATCGTTGCCTGCACTCAAGACACTGCCTTTCGCTCTCAATCCTCAGATGGGGCATATTTCTGCCCAATGTTCCGGGTATACCCCGTGTTATACCCCCCTTTAGGGGGGAAACCGGGCATAAACATGACGCAGCAGACGTAAAGGACAACCGGATACAGGCATGACAATAGCGCTCGCCACTTTCTCGCCGGTGATACAGCTGGCTTTGTTGACCTGTCCGTTTGTCAGGCCGCCACGGGGCCATGCGATATGGGCCTCGCAGATCCCGAATGCCGCGCTGATTCCGGTTGGGATTCTGCCCGCCGCTATAGCGGGATGTTCCAATCCGATTCAGATGCCCCGGTGCGGCAGGGCACTCACCTCACTGCGTAGAATGTTGTAGCGCCTCATGACTCAATCCCGCCCCCGAATTCTGATTATCGCTGAGTCAGCGAACCCCGAATGGGTCAGCGTGCCGCTGATCGGCTGGTCCTTGTCCCGGGCACTGGCAAAGGTTGCCGATGTGCATCTGGTGACGCAAATCCGCAATCGTGACGCAATCTTGCGGGCCGGGCTGGTGGAGGGACAGGACTTCACGGCCATAGATTCCGAGGCCTTCGCGCGCCCGCTTTGGGCTATCGGTGAAAAGCTGCGGGGCGGTGGCGGTAAAGGCTGGACCACGCTGCAACTGATCAACGCCCTGTCCTATCCGCATTTTGAAAGGCTGATCTGGCGGCGGTTCGGGGCAGACATCCGGGCCGGGCGCTTTGACATCGTTCACCGGGTGACGCCGCTCTCGCCCACCATTTCCAGTGCGTTGGCTGCAAAATGCGCCCGTGCTGGCGTGCCCTTTGTGCTTGGTCCGCTTAACGGAGGCGTGCCGTGGCCTAAAGAATTCGACGCCGAGCGGCGGCAGGAAAAAGAATGGCTGAGCTATATACGCGGGGTCTACAAAGCTCTGCCGGGACGCAGGCGGACGCTGAAACACGCCGCCGCGATCATTGCCGGGTCCGGCCACACTAAGGGCGAAATCCCTGCCTCGATGCAATCAAAGACGTTTTACATTCCTGAGAATGCCATTGACCCCAAGCGGTTTACCAAACGGGCGGATCCGGGCCGGGAAGGGCCACTGCGCGCCTGTTTCATCGGGCGCATGGTGCCCTACAAGGGCCCTGATATGCTGCTGGACGCCGCAGCGCCGCTGCTTCGTGACGGGCGGATGGTGCTCGATATGGTGGGAGATGGCCCCCTGTCGCCTGCATTGAAAGCGCAGGCCGAAGCGCTCGGCGTTACGGGCGCTGTCACGTTTCACGGCTGGCTGGAACATGGGGCGGTTCAGGACGTGTTGGCCGGGTCCAACCTCATGGCGTTCCCGTCGATCAGGGAATTTGGTGGCGGCGTGGTGCTGGAGGCGATGGCCCTTGGCGTTCCTTCGCTGATTGTCGACTATGCAGGACCCGCGGAATTGCTGACGGAGGGAACTGGATGGAAGGTGCCCATGGGAAACAGGGCTGCGATCATCTCGGGTTTTCGGGCGGAACTGGAGCGATTGGAGGCAGACCGTCCCGCCCTGATCCGCGCAGGGCAGGCAGGCTTGGACAGAGTGGCGAGCCAGTTTACATGGTGCAGGAAAGCTGACCAGATATCAGAGATTTACGATTGGATGTTAGGAGAACGCGATGACCGGCCGGAACCGATGTTGGAGAAGCGGAACCATGCGGCTGACTAAGATTGTCGGAGCTCTGGCGCTGTGCCTGCTGGCCGCGCAGCCCATTCATGCGCAGCAGCAGGATATCCGTGCTTTCATCTACGGCAATTCGCTGATCAACCACGTCTCTGGCAGCGACGAGACGACGATGCCGTTTTGGCTGTCGATCCTCGCGCAGGCTGGCGGGCATGGATTTGCCGCAGACGGGGCATTTGGCGCGCCGCTACAGTTTGCCGATCAACTACCGCCGGAGCCCAACTGGTCTTTTCAGAACGTGACCTCGATCTGGGATTCCGAACGCTTCGCTTTCCGTCGTGCGAATTTCAACACGATTATCCTGAACAACGCCAACTTCATTCAGGCAAATCCGCCCGATGCGCCCTATGAATGGGGCAATCCGCAAGGCTATAGCCCTCTGTCCGCCACCTTGCGTGTCTTTGACTGGACCGAATTTCAGGCCCGTGGCGCGCGGTTCTTTATCTATGAAGGCTGGTCCGATCTGGCGCTGATTTCCAATCGATTTCCCCCGCGGGCGCGGGCGCTGGCGCGCTATCATGACTATAACCGGGGCGACTATCACGACTGGTACGTTGAATACGTAGACATGATCCGCGAAGCGCGGCCTGAACTGGATGTGACCCTGATCCCCGTGGCGTCCATTCTGGCAGAGCTGTTCAGCGAAGGATCGTTGGCTGACCTTGAGGCGACCGATCTTTATCTCGATGATGCGCCGCATGGAACACCAACCCTGTATTTTCTTGCTGCACTGGTGACTTACACGGCGATCTTCAACGAAGAGCCGCCTGCGACAGTAGACCTTCCCGACAGCATCCATGCCGACGTGCGAGAGGGTTACGCCGATATCGCAGGTTTCATCTGGGCTCGGATCCAGGGCAGTGCGTTTGAAGATCACGCCAGCCTGACACCTGAAACCGGCCTCACCGATCCGGCGCTGGCCATGGGGCTGACGGGGCTGTCAGAATGGTCCACCCAGATGCCATTCATCAATCTTATGCGCTCTGCGCGCCCCTGGATCGGACATCTGGAGGGACAATGGGGCGGCATCGACGCAAGCGAGCTTGAGCTCTCGAACTACTTGACCCCGGAAGGATGGCCGCTTGGGTTGCCAGAGGGGGTGGTGGCGCTCGAGAGCTTCATTCTGAGCGATCTGCCACCGGAGGCTGTCGGCGCTGCCGGGCGCTATCGCGTCACATGGACCGGGCGCGGCACGTTCCGGCTTGGCGGGCGGGTCGAGAATGTCGACATGGGCGATCACGAGGCGTGGTTTGATTTCACCCCCGGCGAAGGCCCGGTTGCCTTGCGCATAGAAGCCACGGATGCCGCCGATCCGATCCGCGATATCGTGGTGCTGCGCGCCGAACATATCCCGCTTTACGAACTGGGGGAAATGTTCAACCCAGACTGGATCAGCCGCATTCGGGATCTGCGTAGTGTGCGCTTCATGGACTGGATGGACACCAATGCATCGCCCCAGGTGATCTGGACAGATCGCCCGCGCATGTCGGATTATACCTGGGTGCGCCGTGGCGTGCCCGTTGAAGTGATGGTGCGGCTGGCCAATCAGATCGGCGCGGATCCGTGGTTCACATTGCCCCATATGGCCGATGACCGATATGTGCGCGCCTTCGCGTCCTATGTGGAGGAACGGCTGGCACCCGATTTGCGGGTTTACGCGGAATGGTCGAACGAGGTCTGGAATTTCCTGTTTGCGCAAGCGCATTGGGCGGCGGACATGGCCGCAATTCGTTGGGACGGGGCGGATGGCGACGCATGGATGCAATATGCCGGGCTGCGCGCGGCTCAGGTGGCGGATATCTGGGCTGAAGTCTTTGAGGGGCAAGAAGATCGTCTGATCCGTGTAATCGCAACGCAGACCTCATGGCCGGGGCTGGAAGTGCCATTGCTAGAGGCACCGCTGGCCCAGGCAGAGGGCCATCCGGCCCCCTATGAAAGCTTCGACGCCTACGCGGTCGCAGGGTATTTCGGGACGGAACTGGGCAGCGATGAACGGGTAGGCGAGGTTCTGAGCTGGATCGATCGTGATGACCGCTTTGATCTGGCCGCACGGGTACTAAGGCGCGGCAGTCTGGGCGAGTTGATCGACACCTGGCTGCCCTATCATGCCGATGTGGCGGCCGATCACTGCCTGTCCATGGTGATGTACGAGGGTGGCACCCATGTGGTGGGGCTTGGAGACAATGTCTGGAACGAGGATCTGACGCGCTTCCTGATCGACTTCAACTACTCCCCTCAAATGTCTGAAATATATTCAGAACTGCTAGCGGGATGGCGCGATAGTGGTGGAACGCTGTTCAATGCTGCTGTCGATGTCAGCGCCGCAAGCCAGTGGGGAAGCTGGGGTGCACTGCGCCATCTGGATGACACAACGGCCCGGTGGGCCACGCTCATGGCCTACAACGCCACGGCGGGTGGTTGGGAAACCCGAGCCACCGACACCTTTGCCCACGGTGTTTACAGATGGGGCAGCGCCGGGCGCGATGATCTGACCGGCACCGCGCAGCGTGATATCTTTGTTGCGGGCGATGGCAATGACCGGCTGTTTCTGGGGCCCGGGGACCGCGCCCATGGCGGCGGTGGTCAGGATCTCGCGGTGTTGCCGGGGCAATCGGCCGATTATGCACTGGTCGAGGAAGACGGCCGCATGATCCTGAACGGACCGGATGGGCCGATCTGGCTGGTGTCAGTAGAGGTGGCGGAGTTCGAAAGTGAACCGGGGGTTCTTTATGGGCTGGAAAGCGACTAAGCGATGACGCGCCTAACCCCACACCCCTTTGATCAGCATTTCAGCCCCGCGCCCGGAGTGGAAGCCCGCGACAATGCGTTGACGCCCGGCAGCCGACAGCGTGGCGCAACGATCCGGGTCATCCGCAAGCGATGCAATGGCCTCGGCCAGCGCCTTGGGGCTTTTGGGGGGTACCAAAACCGCATCCACCCCGTCGCGTATCAATTCCGGCACACCGCCCGCATTTGTGCCGATCGTGGGGGTTCCGCAGCTCATCGCCTCCATCAAGGCGACGCCAAGCGGCTCATGCCAGCTGGCCAGAACAAACAGATGCGCCACGCGGATTTCGTCGCGCACCCGGCCTGCATCGACCGCACCAAGCAGGCGGACGTGATCGCCAAGGCCAAGCTCGGCAATGCGTGCGTCCAGCACTTTGCGATAGCCCGATCCGCCATCATCATCCTGACCGGCGATGGTCAATTGCACGTCGCGCCCCTGATCCAGCAGCAGCCGGACAGCGGCCATCAGATCCTGATGACCTTTGACGATATTGAGCCGCCCGCAGGAGAAAAGCCGCAGAGGCTCACCTGCGCCTACGGGCCGGTAGGGGCCAGCCGGGGTCAGCACGTCGGTATCGACGCCCATGGGCTGGATGTAGAGACGGTCGGGCAGGTCATCCGGCATCTCCGCCAGCATCTCGGCCTTCAGTTTTTCCGTGATGATCGACGCAAACTCTGCATACCGCCATTTGAAGCGCTGGCCTGGGCCATAGTCGGACAAAGGGCCATGCAGCGACAGAGAATAGCGCGGACCACCCATGCGACGGGCGATCGCCGCAATCAGCGCCGCGCGGCCGCAGGAATGCACATGCACATGGGTTATGCCGTGCGACCGGCAATGGCGGATCAGGCGTGCGGCGGCGGGGATCGAGACCGCGATGTCCTTAACCATCGCCTTTCCCTCGGCCCGCGCCTCGGCCAGCAGATCGGCATAGGGCAGCCGGGGCAGGGCAGACAGCCCCGCCAGCACGTCTGGCTTGCCAAGATAAGTGGTTCGGTTCATCGCGCCGACAGACCAGTCATGCGCCACAAGGCCGGCAGGCGGATGCCGGGTGGACAAAAGGTCGACGGTCACGCCGCGCTTTTCCAGTTCCGCAATCTCTCTCCAGAAGAAGATATGCGTCTGGCCGGGGAATTGCGGCACCAGATAGCCGAGTATGCGCCTGTCGGTCATGGAATGTCTTGCCTGTCACTGCCCGCACCTAACCTGCGGAAATTCGCTTTGAAGGTCAAAGACAAAAGGGGATGGGCATGATCTCGGTAATCATTCCGGCCCATAACGAGGCCGGGTACATCGGCAAATGTCTTGACGCGGTTCTTGCCAGCCGTGGCATTGCTTCAGCCGAGGTGATTGTTGCGGCAAATGGCTGTACGGACGAAACGGCCCAGATTGCTGAAAGCTATGCAGAGCGCTTTGCCAAAAAGGGCTGGCGCTATTGCGCGTTGGATATCGCGGCGCCGGGCAAAACCGAAGCTCTCAACAAGGCCGAGGTCATGGCAACCTATCCGATGCGGCTTTTTCTGGATGCCGATGTTCTTGTGACGCCGGGCCTCATTGCCGGAATCGCGGGCGTGCTTGACCGGCCAGAACCAGCCTATGCATCTGGAATGATCGTGGTGACAGGTGAGGGGGCGACTTCGCGGGCCTATGCGAGGTTCTGGGCGCGGCTGCCCTTCATGGCGACGGGTGTGCCCGGATGTGGTGTTTTTGCCGTGAATGGTCTGGGTCGGGCGCGCTGGTCAAGATTTCCTGACATCATCGCGGATGATTACTATGTGCGCCTGCTATTTTCCCCGTCCGAACGGCATCTGGTGCCAGCCGAGTTTGACTGGCCGGTGGCGGAAGGGTTCTATCGTCTGGTAAAGGTGCGCCGACGCCAGAATGCAGGTGTGGCTGAAATTGCACATAAATTCCCGGAACTTATGACGAATGAAGAGATCATTCCGCCGGCTGAGAGGTCGATCATGAAACTGGCAGGTCAGGATCTCTCGGGCTTCCTTGTTTACGGGCTGGTTGCATTCATGTGCAAAATTTTGCCCGCGCCAAAGGGATGGGATCGGGGCCGATGAGAGGAGCTTTTCGGCATGTGACGTCCGGTGACGGCCTGATGGCGCGCGCCATGCGCAGCGCCGGGCTGAACCTTTTCGGATTCGGGTTCAGCCAGATTCTGCGACTGGCATCGAACCTGATCCTGACGCGGCTTCTGTTCCCCGAAGCCTTCGGTGTTATGGCCATGGTCTCGGTCTTCCTGATGGGACTGGCGATGTTTTCCGATGTGGGGGTCGGCCCCGCGATCATGCAATCCAAGCGCGGCGACGACCGAGATTTCCTGAACACCGCCTGGACTATCCAGATTATCCGGGGCGTCAGCCTGTGGCTGGTGGCCTGCGCGCTGACCTGGCCCATGGCGGTCTATTTCGGTGAACCCGATCTTGTGTACTACCTGCCGGTGGCCGCGCTGACGCAGCTTGTGCTTGGCTTCACCCCGACGCGCTACGAGACCGCGAACCGGCATCTGCGGGCAGGGCGGGTGACGCTGCTCGATATGGGCACGCAGGTGGTGGGTCTGCTGGTGGCAATCCTGTTGGCCTGGTTGACCCAATCGGTCTGGGCCCTGGTGATTTCCGGCGTGCTGTCGGCCATCGCGCAAGTGGTGTTGTTCGACCTTTTCCTGCCGGGCGAGCGCAATCGCTTTCGGTGGGAATCTGCTGCGGCGCGGGAACTTATCCATTTCGGCAAATGGGTGTTCCTCAGCACCATCGCGGGCTTTGCCATCGGTCAGGCCGACAAGGTCGTGATCGGCGGCTGGCTCAGCACCCATGATTTCGGGATCTACAACATCGGCTTCTTCTGGGCGTCTTTTCCCTTCATGATGGGCTCGGTCGTGGTGCGAAAGGTAATGATCCCGATCTACCGCGAAAGCCCCCCGGGCGAGAGCCGAGAGAACTTTCTCCGCCTGCGCAGGATGCGCATGTTGGCAACGGCGGGAATGATCGGGATGGTCATGGTGCCCGCGTTCCTGGGGCATTGGTTGATCGACCTGCTCTACGACCCGCGCTATCTGGCGGCGGGCGGTATGGTGGTGCTGATCTCGGTCGTACAGATCCCGGCCATTGTTGGTGTCACCTATGACCAGGCGGCACTGGCGGCGGGGGATTCCAAGCGCTTCTTTGTGCTGGCCGCGACGCGTGCGGTGTTCGTGGTGGTCGGCATGGTGGTGGGGATCACGCTTTACGGTCTTCCTGGCGCGCTGGCGGGGCAGGGGCTGGCGATGCTGGCGGCGCATCCGGTCGTGGGATGGCTGGCTTCCCGCAGCCGCGCCTGGGATCCGCTGCATGATGCGATCTACTTCGGCGTGGGTGGCGGCCTTGGTGCTTTGGCGCTGTGGTGGAACTGGCCTCTCATCGAGGCGCTGGCGGCGATCCAGGCGGGATAGGCCTCAGGTGGATTGAACAGGGCGCTTTATGTGTGCGTCGGGATCTTTTGTGGCTTGCCTCCACAGGATCGGGATCATTTCCCGATAGACTGCCCAGAGGCTTGGGTACGCAGGCGGGCATTGATCCGCGATCAGCCGGTGAAACCTTGGCAGAGCATGATAGGGCACCGTCGGTGAGGCATGGTGTTCCAGATGGTAGTTCATGTTCATGTACAGGAACCTGAACACTGGGTTGATCAGAACCGTGCGGCAATTTTCCCTGTGATCGTCCACATTTTCCGCCAGCCCCGCATGTTGGGTAAGCCCCAGCAACTGGTGCAGCCATCCTGCGTAAAACCGTGGCCCAATGATGAAAAGCAGCGGCAGGAGCGTCATCCAATACACACAAGACAGCAGCAAGCCCGCCCAGATTGTCAGGTAAATCCGGCTGCTCAGTACAAGCCGTTTCGCCGCCCGTTCCGGGACGTAGCTTTGTTCCTGTGGTCCCAGACCGAACAAGCCATGCAAAACAATACGCCGGATTTCACCGATGCCTGACGGGATGAAGAAAAAGTCCAGCGCAATGCGCAGCAGATCAGCCGGCCGGGTAACCTGAATCTCCGGATCGCTGCCGACAATGATCGTATGTGTGTGATGTCGCGTATGGGAATAGCGCCAAAGATATGCCTCGCGCAGGGTCATAAAGCTGCACAGCTGGTAGAGCCAGGTGTTCAGCCATCTGGTCCGAAATACGGTCCCGTGCGACAGTTCATGCCAACGGGCATCGGAAGAGGAATAGATGGTTCCGTAAACCAAGAAGGCAGGGATCGCCCAGTGACTGCCAAGGCTAAGCCAGGCCAGCCAGCCCGACAGCCCAAGCAAGGCAAACCAAAGCGCGAAGTTGACCAGCGCGGGGCCGTTCCTTGGTTCCCGCAAAGCGGCCAGGACTTCACTGTCGATCCGGGGCGTCCACCATCGAAGCGGGCGCGGGCGTTCACCGGGCTTTTGCTGCAAGCTGTAGTCGCGTGTCTCGAAAGGCATTTCGGCACCCCAATTCTCCTTGGACACTCTTGCAACCAATGCAATCGAGTCAAGCATCCGTCAGGCGATGTCCCGCAAGGCCAAATGATGGGGAAGTGCAGGCTTCTGTTGCCAGGTGCCTGCGAACCCCGCCTTACGCGGCTAGGCGTAAGGGCTTAGTTTCGGCGACCCGAACTGCTTACGCAGCCAGAGCCATTGCCGGAGCACGATTGTCGTTTGCAATTGTACTTGTTTCGCCGATAACGGTGGCAGACAGCCGAGACAAAGCAAAACCCCTTTAGACGTTCGTCGATCCTGTTTCGGCCCCATGATCCCCAAACGAAGGATTTTGGTGGAGCCGCCGGGTACCGCCCCCGGGTCCGATCCGCTTATTACGAGCGCGTTTATGTCCATAGTCCCCCGAAGGGCACATCCATAAGATAAGTCTTCAGCGCCGGCGGTTCAACGGCAATCATCCTCGAAACGCTTGATCGATCTCGAAAGGTGAAGAAGACTGGTTCGCATTCGAAACGAAATCTTAGGGAGGAAGGCCATATGAGACCCAACTATCAGAAAGCCGGGCTTACGGCGCTTGCAACAGCGGGATTTATCGCAATGGCCGGTGCCGCGTCGGCACAATCGGCCCCGTGCCCGTCCAACGCCATGGGCATCACCAGCCCGACCGCTTGTTCCTGCGCCTCCGGCGGCGGAACCGGGGCGGTTTGGGGCACCAATGTCTATACCGCTGACAGCAATGTCTGCGTCGCTGCGGCCCATGCGGGCGTGATCGGCGCAGGGGGCGGACAGATACTGGTGACGCCGGGTGGCGGCTATCAGAGCTATCCCGGCTCCACCCAGAACGGCATCGCCACCAGCACCTGGGGGTCTTATGACCGCAGTTTCACGGTCACGCTCGTGTCAATGGAAATCCCCGCTTGCGGGACCATGCCCGCAGGGGCTGAGATCCATGAATGCAGCTGCCCGGCCGGACCCTACACCGGGTCCGCATGGGGATCAGACCCATATACCAACGACAGCAATATCTGTGTCGCGGCGATGCATACCGGCATGATCAGCGCTGCGGGCGGCACAGTGACGGTGCTTGCTGCCCCTGGGCTGCAAAGCTATCGCGGCTCGGAATGGAATGGGGTGAGCACGATGGATTATGGCCCCTGGAGCGGCTCGATCAGCTTCGACCGGAACTAACCGGCCTGCTCTTTCGCCCGCTTGGCCATAACCGAGCGGGCGAGCTCAACGGTGTAGCGTTCAAGCTGGCTTAGACCGTCGCTGGCGGCTGCTCCGTCGTGCGCTTCGATCGCGTTGGCAATCCGGGTATGAAGGGCGACGATTTCTTCCCGAGACCGGGCCGTGAAGGTGATCATGTTCATCAGGGGCTGCATCGCTTCGACCGCGCCGGCCAGCTGGTAGGACAGCACCGGATTGTCGGCCCCGTCGACCAGCGCCCGATGAAAGGCCACGTCAGAGGCGCAGAAAGCCTCATCCGTCAGGCCCGGCTGTTGCTGGCGAAAGATCTCGGCGCGCATCGTGGCCAAGTGATCGGCGGTGCGGCGGTCTGCCGACAGCGGTGCGCAGGAGCGTTCCAGCGCATAGCGCGCCTCGCAGGCGGTGTCGAAGCTGACATCGTTCATCGACAAGAGCAGGGTCGAGGTGGTGATCTGCTGGCCATAGGCATCGGGATAGGACAGCCGGTTCACGAAGGCGCCGCCAAACGCCCCGCGCTGCGTGCGGATCAGCGATTGCGCCGCCAGACGTTTCAGCGCCTCGCGTACGGTGGAGCGCGATACATCGAACTGCTCGGCCAGTTCGGCTTCGGACGGCAGGCGTTCATCGACGATCAGATCGCCCGCGATGATGGAATCGCGGATGGCCTTGGCGATCTGCGCTGACAGGTCGGCGCTGCTCTTTGGGTCGATTTTCACGTAGCGTCACTTTCGAGATTTTATTTGTCAGACATTTAAAAGTCTGACATTTAAAACGCAAGACCTGAGTCGGGGAGGACCAGCCTTGCTTGCAACACGGATCAGAGCGATGCGGGGGCCGCACTGGCTGGCGCTTTTTGCCCTGATCCTTGCGGCATGGGCGGCGCTTTACGCCATGTCGATCCCGGCTGATCTGCGCGCGGCGGGCCGTGTCTATGGAGCGGATTTCTGGGCCGACCTGTGCAACCTGACCCCGGATGCGGCGGGCTTTGTCCGGATGACTCTGATGTGGGCGCTGATGTCGGCGTCGATGATGGCCCCCACGGCGCTGCCTGCTTTCGCAACCTATGAGGATCTTTCTCATACCGGGGCAGAGACCCGAATTCCGGCGCTCGTCGCAGGGTATCTCGTAATATGGCTCGGATTTTCAGTGATGGCTGCTGGCTTGCAGCTTGCCCTGCTGCGAAATGGGCTTCTTGATCCGTTTGGGTCCAGCGCGTCAGCGGCGTTGTCGGCTGGTCTCCTGGCGGTGGCCGGTGCCTATCAGTTCACGCCACTTAAGGAGGCGTGCCTGTCCAAGTGCCGTGCGCCGATGATGTTTTTCCTCCAGCATTTCGAGGAAGGCGCGTTCCGAAACGGGGTCAGGCTTGGCGCTGTGTGCCTTGGATGTTGTTGGGCGCTGATGTTGCTTGGCTTCGTTGGCGGGGTGATGAACCTGGGATTCATGGCTCTCGCCACGGTCCTGATGGTGTTGGAGAAACTGCCCGATATCGGGCGCTGGCTGACGCGGCCGCTTGGAGTTGCGCTGCTGGCAGGGGCGGCATGGGTCGCCATAACAGGAATCTGAGAGAGGAGAGAAAACAATGGCAAGCGATCGTATCGAGACGCCCGCCCGCATTGATAACCGTCACCCGGCCTCATCGAAATCGGGCCACGGGGCGATTGAATGGGCAATCAAAGGCGAGCTTATCCTGAACTGTAACTGTACCGTGTTTTGCCCGTGTGTGGTGTCTCTCGGATTGCATCCGCCGACCGAAGGCCACTGCCAGACCTGGGGCGGTGTGCGCATCGACAGCGGCAATTATGGTGGCACGGACCTGTCGGGTCTGAATGTCGGCCTGTTGATCGAGATTCCGGGCATGATGAGCCGCGGCAACTGGAAAGTTGCGCTTTTCATCGACGAACGGGCCTCTGACGATCAGTTCAATGCGCTGGTCGACATCTTCTCGGGTAAGGCCAAGGGAACCACGGGTCTGTTCAAGGTGCTTGTCGGCGAAGTCATCGGCGTGGAGCGTCAACCGGTTAGCTACGAAACCGACGGAAAAACTCGCCACATCACGGTCGGCCGCCGCATTGAGGGTGTCGTGTTCCCGGTCGGCGGCAATGATCCCGACGAAGATATCGTGATCAGGAACACCAAATACTGGATGGGCCCCGATATCACTGTCGCGACCGCCTCCAAGGGTAAAGTGCGGGCATTCGGTCGTGTCTGGAACTTTGATGGCCGCTCGGCCGAGATCTGCCAGATCGACTGGAAGGGCCCGCGCTAAGGCGCTGATCAAACGAACAATTCCCGGGGGCCCTTTAAAACGGGCCCTCGCGGGCATATCCCCACCCACCCTTGTTGGAGTCTGCCGTCATGGCTCTGATTGCACCATCCCGCCGCCTGCGTCGCACGCCCTTTTCCGAGGGGGTCGAGGCCGCCGGAGTCAAAGGCTACACGGTTTATAACCGGATGCTTCTGCCCACTGTCTTCCGCTCGGTCGTGGAGGATTATCATCATCTCAAAGAGGCCGTGCAGGTCTGGGACGTGGCCTGCGAACGCCAGGTAGAGCTGCGTGGCCCCGATGCCAGCCGCCTGATGCAGATGCTGACCCCGCGCGACCTGCGCGGCATGTTGCCCGGCCAGTGTTTCTACGTTCCGATCGTCGATGAAACCGGCGGTATGCTGAACGACCCGGTTGCAGTCAAACTGGCCGAAGACCGCTGGTGGATCTCCATCGCCGACAGCGATTTGCTGCTGTGGGTCAAGGGCATCGCCTATGGCTACCGGCTGGATGTTCTGGTCGATGAACCCGATGTGTCACCCCTGGCGGTGCAGGGGCCCAAAGCCGATGATCTGATGGCGCGGGTCTTTGGCGACTCGATCCGTGACGTGCGCTTCTTTCGCTTCGGGCATTTCGATTTTCAGGGCCGCGATCTGGTGATCGCACGCTCTGGCTATTCGAAACAGGGCGGGTTCGAGATCTACGTTGAAGGCAGCGATATCGGTATGCCGCTTTGGAATGCGCTGATGGAGGCGGGCAAGGATCTGGATGTTCACGCGGGCTGCCCCAATCTGATTGAGCGGATCGAGGGCGGCTTGCTGTCCTACGGCAATGACATGACCGACGACAACACGCCCCATGAATGCGGGCTTGGCAAGTTCTGTAACACAGCCACGGCCATCGGCTGCGTCGGGCGTGATGCGCTTCTGCGCGTGGCCAAGGAAGGCCCGGTACAGCAGATCCGGCCGGTTGAGATTCACGGCGATGCAGTGCCGCCATGTGACCGGCTCTGGCCGGTGATGGTGGGCGACAAACATGTGGGCAATATCAGCTCGGCCGCGTGGTCGCCGGATTTCAACACCAACGTGTCCATCGGTATGATCCGCATGACCCATTGGGACGCCTTTACCGAGGTTGACGTGATCACTCCTGCCGGAGTGCGCGCAGCCACGGTCTACGAGGCGTTCTGGAACTGAATTCACTTGGATCGTCTTTCGGCCGATCCTAATGCAACGAAAAGGAGACGAGATGTTTAACGCACTGGTCGTGAGAAAAGACGAAGAGAGCGGCAAGACCTCGGCTGCGGTGGAGCAGATCGGTTTGGATGATCTGCCCGATGGCAATGTGACAGTTGCCGTGGATTTTTCCACCGTGAACTACAAGGACGGGCTGTGCATAGGGCCGGGCGGTGGTCTGGTCCGTAACTACCCGCATGTGCCGGGAATCGACTTCGCGGGCACCGTCGAAAGCTCTGACGATGACCGTTACAAGCCCGGTGACAAGGTCGTGCTGACCGGCTGGCGCGTGGGTGAGAACCGGTGGGGCGGCTACGCTCAGAAGGCCCGTGTTCCCGCCGATTTCCTTGTCCCGCTGCCCGAGGGCATGAGCACCCGGCAGGCGATGGCCGTGGGCACCGCTGGTTTGACCGCGATGCTGGCTGTCATGGCGCTGGAAGATCACGGCCTGAAGCCCGGCGACGGCCCTGTTCTGGTAACTGGTGCGGCGGGCGGTGTGGGCTCTGTCGCAACGGCGATCCTGGCCAATCTGGGCCATGAGGTTGCCGCTGTGACCGGCCGTCCCGAGCAGGAAGACTATCTGCGTGGGCTCGGAGCCAGCCAGATCGTCGCGCGCGAGGATTTGACCGAAGTGACCCGCAAACCGCTGGAAGCCGAACAATGGGCGGGCTGTGTCGATGCGGTCGCCGGCGCGATGCTGGGCCGGGTGCTGAAGCAGATGAAATACGGAACCTCAGTTGCCGCGATCGGCCTTGCGGGCGGCGCGGCAATCGAAGGCGCGCTCATCACCCCGTTCATCCTGCGCGGTGTGAACCTTCTGGGCATCGACAGCGTCATGCAGCCTTTCGCCAATCGTGAACGGGCCTGGCAGCGCATCGCGGCGGATTTGCCGATGGACAAGCTGGAAGCAATGATCGAGCCCGCCAGCCTGTCGGATCTGCCCGATCTCGGCCGGTCGATCCTGAAAGGCGGCGTGCGTGGGCGCGTTGTTGTTGACGTGAATGCCTGAGTGACAAGGTTTCGCCGCCTGACGGCGGCGATCCGCGGGGGGCTCTGCCCCCCGCATCCCCCCAAGTATTTTTTCCAAGAAGAAAGGGGAGGGGCTTGACCGATTGCGCCGATCCGCGCACAAGCCAAGTATGACCAGAACATTTGCCATGACCGTCTATTATCGCCCGTTCAAATAGAGCGGCGGACCCATGTGCAGATAATGACAGACCGCCATCGAGGGCGGTTTTTTTGTGTGATCCGGCTTTGGTGGTCCAAACCGGAGAAGACCGCATGAGTATCAAACCAATCATCCGACCCGTCACGCCTCAGGATCTGGAGGCGCTGGCAGATATGGTGCGCCATCTGGCGCGCTTTCACGGGGATGTCCCGTCAGTCACCACTGCAACTCTTGCCCGCGATTGTCTGGGGCAAGCGCCCTGGTTGCATGTGCTGGTCGCCGAAGTGAACGAGGCGCTTTGTGGATACGCTATGCTGTTCCCGCTGGCCCGTGCGCAGCATGGTGAAAGGGGCATGGATCTGCACCACCTGTATGTTCACAAGGGTCTGCGCGGGCTTGGGATTGGCCGGGCCCTTGTCAGAGCGTCCGAGGCGCTGGCGGCAAGGCTTAATGCCCGGTTTCTGACCGTATCTGCAGTGCAGGAGAACGATGTGGCAGGGCAGACATACCTGTCGCTTGGGTTCGAAGAGGCGCCAAACACCGCGCGCAGGTTTCGACGGGAGCTTCCCGGCTGACACAACTTTTGCGCACATTTGTATACCGTGGAGCTACGCGTTCTCTGATCGCATGGCTCCATATTTTGTTGCTTTGACAAGGGTTTGCCCTGCGTCTCCCGAGGAAAGGTTGGCGGTTTCTGGACACACGTGTTAGTTGTGACCAAGAAGAGCGGAATTGCGCCGCAGCCGGGTGTGGAAGTGCCGTTTTTGTACAAGAAGCGGAAGCCCCCCGGACTAAGGCTGGCCAAAGGGAGAGACTGACGACCAGACCCGGTTCATTTTTGGAAAAACACCTCCGGGAACGGCACGCAAAGGAGACAGGGGACCATCCAGTTGTAAAAAGTTTTTCCAAGATATCTGGGAGGAGAACTCTATGGCAAAAACGCCCCCATTGATGGAATTGCCGATCAAGACCGCCGAGGGCGGCTTTTACGACGGCTTTAGCAAAGACGTTACGGTAACCGCAAAAATCCTGGTTGGTGCGCTGATCATCTGGGCCGTTGCATTTCCTGACAACGCCGCCAGCGTGCTTGGCAGCCTCAACAGCTTCCTGCTGGCAAATTTCGCAACCTGGTACATCTGGGTCGTGGCCTTCTTCATCATCGTCTGCATCCTGCTGGCAATCGTGCCGTCTTCTGGGCGGCTGACACTGGGTCTTCCGGAAGACAAACCGGAATTCTCTAACTTCTCTTGGTTCTCGATGATGTTCGGGGCAGGGATCGGCATCGGGATGCTGACCTTTGCTACGGCAGAACCGATTTACCATTTCGCCACCAACCCCGATGTGATCATGGGGAGCGCCGAAGGGTCATCAGCCGAAAACGTGCGCAACGCCTATAAGTGGTCGTTCCTGCACTGGGGTATCGGGGCCTGGGCCTGCTATGCCTTGGTCGGTCTGGCGCTGGCCTATTTCTCGTATCGCCGCAATCTGCCGTTGACGATCCGCTCAGCCCTGGTGCCGCTCTTCGGGCGGTCGCTGTCGGGTACCCTTGGCCATGTCGTCGACATCGTTGCGGTTGTCGCCACAGTTCTGGGTGTGTCGCAAACGCTCGGCTTCGGGGTGAACCAGTTCGTTGCGGGCGTGCACCGCATCGGTCTGGGCGATTGGCTGCTGCGGGAAGATGGCAGTGCCTCGACCGCGGCGATCATCTTCGCGCTTCTGGTGATCATGGGGGCCTCGACCCTGTCGGCGCTGTCGGGTGTTGGCAAAGGCATCAAGTGGCTGTCGAACATCAATATGGGGCTCAGCTTCTTCCTGCTGGCCTTCTTCCTGATCTTCGGCTCCACGTTCTTCGGCCTCCAGGCGCTGTTCGTCGGGATCTTTGACTACCTGGTCAACTTGCCGTCGATGCTGTTCACCGTTTGGCGTTCTGACGGCGTTGAGGGATCGGTGGCCAGCCAGCTGTCCGGCTGGCAGGGCGGATGGTCCGTCTTCTACTGGGCCTGGTGGATCGCTTTTGCCCCGTTCGTCGGCGTGTTCCTGGCACGTATTTCCCGGGGTCGGACCGTGCGGGAATACGTTCTGGGTGCGATCATCATCCCATCGATGATGTGCTTTGTCTGGTTCGCCATCGTGGGTGGCACCGCGATCGACCTGTCGCTGAATGGCGATGCGGGCGATGCGATCACCGGCGCAGGTGCGGAGTCGCAGCTGTTTGCGATGCTGGATGTGATGCTGTCCTCTGGTCTTGCATGGGTCATGGCATTCATCGTCGTCATCCTGCTGCTGACCTATCTCGTAACCTCGGCAGACTCGGCTGTTCTGATCGTCAACACGATCAACTCGGGCGGTGATGAGGGGCCGAAGGGCCGCCCGCATATCATCTTCTGGGGCGCTGCCCTGGCGATGGTTGTTGGGGCTCTGCTGATCATCGGCGGGCTCGGGGCGATCCAGACCGCCATGGTCATCGGGGCGCTGCCCTTCAGCTTCGTGATGCTGTTGATGGGCTTTGCCGTGATCAAGGGCATTTGGCGCGACGCGATCCGTGAAAAGAACGGCGTCGAAAGCGTCTATCGCGAATAAAGTGCTGTGATGCAGCGCTTGGAACCCCCGTCGCGAAACCGGCGGGGGTTTCTGTTTTCGGTCTGCAATTGACCTGTGAACGGGACTGTCGTAGGCGTTTTTCGTCCCGTCTTTGTTACGGGGCTGCCGCTGATCCGGGTTCGGGTTGCCGGCTCGGCTGGAAGACCTGCCAGGATGGGAAACGCCCGCCTGGGGTCGGCGTGCCCCGGGCGTGGCAATGAGGAACTAGGATCAAAGAATGACCCAACTGGATATCGACTGGGTGCGGGCGCAGTTCCCCGCCTTTTCACAACCCTCTTTGCAGGGGCAGGCTTTCTTCGAAAATGCGGGTGGAAGCTACACCTGCAAGCAGGTGATCGATCGGCTGTTCCGTTTTTACACGGAACGCAAGGTGCAGCCTTACGCACCCTATGAGACAAGCCGCCTGGGCGGCGAAGAGATGGATGAGGCGCGTATCCGTTTGGCGGCGATGCTGGGCGTGGACACCGATGAGCTGAGCTTTGGCCCCTCGACCACGCAGAACACCTATGTGCTTGCGCAGGCCTTTCGGCAGCATCTTGGGGAGGGTGACGCAATTGTCGTCACCAATCAGGATCATGAGGCCAATTCCGGCCCCTGGCGGCGGCTGGCGCATGAAGGGATAGAGGTGCGCGAATGGCAGATCGACGCGGAAACGGGTCATCTGGACCCCAGGGCGCTTGCCCCGCTTCTGGCTGATGGCAAAGTCCGGCTGGTGTGCTTTCCGCATTGTTCCAACGTGGTCGGCGAGGTGAATGACGTCGCTGCAATCTGCGCGCAGGCCAGGGCCGCAGGGGCATTTACATGCGTTGATGGCGTCAGCTACGCGCCGCATGGGTTTGAGGATGTGGGGGCGCTCGGCGCCGATATCTACCTGTTCTCGGCCTACAAGACCTATGGGCCGCATCAGGGCATCATGGTGATCCGCCGCGCACTTGGCGAGCTGCTGCCGAACCAGGGGCATTATTTCAACGAGGGATCTCTGTACAAACGCTTTACCCCGGCCGGCCCGGATCACGCGCAGGTCGCGGCCAGTGCCGGAATGGCGGACTACATGGAGGCGCTGTCTGCCCATCATGGCGGACCATCCAGCGGCGTAGGGGCGGCACGCTTTGCCCATCAGCTGATGCGGGAACAGGAAGTATCATTGCTGGAGCCGCTGCTGGCGTATCTTTCGTCCAAGAACTCTCTGCGCCTGATTGGGTCGGCCTCTGCCACAGGCCGGGCCCCGACGGTGGCGGTCGCTCTGGACCGTGCAGGAGAGGGCGTTGCAGCAGATCTGGCGGCGCATGGCATCATGGCCGGTGGCGGCGATTTCTACGCCGTTCGTCCGCTTGGCGCCATGGGTGTTGATCTTGAGCGGGGTGTGCTGCGGCTCAGCTTCACCCATTATACGCATCACGGAGAAATTCAGCAGCTGATCGGTGCCCTCGATCAGGTTATCTGATCCGCTTGACCGGCCTGTATTACGGTCTACCTGTCGCACAATAAGGGGCAGGATATGAGCGAAGCACCAATCCTTTACTGGATGCGCCGGGATTTCCGGTTACACGACAATCCGGCGTTGGCCTCAGCTGCCGGGCGGCCGGTCATTCCGGTGGTCATCCGGGATGCTACCGTGCGTGCACTTGGTGCGGCCCCTGCGTTCCGGTTCGGCCGGGCGGTGGAAGATTTTTGCAAAAATCTTGACCCGCGCGGTGGGCAGGTTGTCTTGCGCACGGGTGACGCGCTCGAGGTGCTGGAAGCGCTGATCGCAGAAACCGGCGCGACCCGCGTGGTGTGGAACCGGCTCTATGATCCGCAGGCACAGGACAGAGACAGCCGGATCAAGGCAGCGCTGAAAGCGAAGGGGATCGAGGTTGAAAGCTTCAATGCGCATCTTCTGTTCGAGCCCTGGACTGTGGAAACCGGAACCGGCGGCTTCTACCGGGTCTACACGCCCTTCTGGCGGGCGGTGAGGGACCGGGACGTTCCGTCGCCCATGGCCACCCCATCACTGGCTTTCCCTGACAGCTGGCCGAACAGCGAGCCCCTGGGGGATTGGGGCCTTGGCGCCAAAATGCAACGGGGTGCAGAGGTCGTTGAACGGCATTTCCTGCTTGGTGAGGCCGCGGCACTGAACCGGCTGACAACGTTTTTGGAGAACCGCGTTGCCCGTTACAAGGACGAGCGGGATTTTCTTGATCTCGATGCGACATCTGGCCTTTCCGAGCCGCTGGCTTACGGTGAGATTTCTCCTCGCCAATGCTGGCACGCGGGCTGGCGCGCGATGGACGGGGCTGGCGGCAAGGGGGCGGAACACTTTTTGAAAGAACTGGTCTGGCGCGAATTTGCCTACCATCTGATGTTCCATTCACCCCATATCCTGAAAGACAGCTGGCGCCCGGAATGGGAATCATTCCCGTGGTCAGCAGAGGGTGACGGCGAGGTCGCAGAGCGTTGGCGGCGGGGCGAAACCGGGGTGGAAATCATCGATGCCGCGATGCGAGAGCTCTATGTGACTGGCCGAATGCACAATCGGGCACGGATGTTGGTCGCGTCGTACCTGACCAAGCATCTGATGGTCGATTGGCGGGTTGGTCGAGATTGGTTTGCCGAGACATTGACCGACTGGGATCCGGCTTCGAACGCGATGGGTTGGCAATGGGTTGCCGGGTCAGGCCCCGATGCGGCCCCGTTCTTCCGCATTTTCAACCCCGAAACGCAGGCGGAGAAGTTCGACCGAAAAGGCGTCTACAGAAACCACTGGTTGCGCGGGGCCGGAGCGCGGGACTTTGCGGCTGCGATCCCCAAATCCTGGACCATCCGCGAAAACCCACGGCCGATGATCAGCCTGTCGGAAGGTCGGGAGAGGGCTCTTTCTGCGTACAAGGCACTGAAAAGTTAATTTTCTTGCCAGAAAGCCGAGTTCGCGTTCATGATACGCTTGCGACAAGGGGATGGGACATGAGTGTCAAAACGACGACAGTCGGCGAAACCGATCTGCCGCGCTATTTTGCGCAGGTCTTCCAGACCGTAGGCAAATTGAAGAACGGGCGGTTGGAGTTCCACCTGCCAGATGGCCGTATCTTCAGAGCAGAAGGGGAGAACCCCGGACCGCTCGGAATCTGTGAGATCCATGACCCGGATGTCTTTGCCAGGCTGATCCGCGAGGGAGATCTGGGCTTCTGCGATGCCTATCTCGAAGGGGGGTGGTCCACTCCGGATCTTCAGGCGCTGATGGATGCGGTCCATGCAGATAATGACGAGGTCTATGACGGATTCCTCGGCATGGCGCTGGTCCGGGCCTATGAGAAGCTGCGCTTCTGGATGCAGGGCAATTCCAAGCGTCAGGCCCGCAAGAACATCTCGTATCACTACGATCTTGGGAATGAATTCTACGGGCTTTGGCTTGACGATACGATGACCTATTCTTCGGCCCTGTTCGATACCGGGCAGGAATCCACCGAGACCGCGCAGCGCGCAAAATATGCGGCGCTTGCGGATAAGATCGGGGTGAAACCGGGCGATCACCTGCTGGAAATCGGCTGCGGCTGGGGCGGTTTTGCGGAATACGCGGCCAAGGAACGGGGCGCGCGCATCACCGGTTTGACCATTTCCCAGGAACAACACGACTACGCCGTTGCGCGCATGGAGCGGCTGGGGCTGTCGGATCGGGTTGAAATCCGGATGCAGGACTATCGAGAAACGGAAGGCCAGTTTGATGGCATTGCGTCGATCGAAATGTTCGAGGCGGTGGGCGAGAAATACTGGCCGGTATTCTTCTCAACAGTGCGTGACCGGCTGAAGCCCGGCGCGGTGGCTGCCTTGCAGATCATCACCGTGCAGGACGCGCGTTGGCAGGTCTATAAGCGTGGTGTCGATTTCATTCAGAAATACATCTTTCCCGGTGGAATGCTGCCCTGTCCGTCCGTCCTGCGCCAGCAGGTGGACTCTGCCGGACTTACCTTTATCGGCAGCCATGAATTCGGGGAAAGCTACAGTCAGACCCTGCGCCGCTGGCATGAGACGTTCAACGACCGGTGGGACGATGTTGCAGCGCTTGGCTTTGACGACCGGTTCCGCCGGATGTGGAATTTCTACCTCACCTCTTGCGCTGCAAGCTTTCACAGCGGCAATACTGACGTGACGCAGATTTCCGTGACCAAACCGGGCTGACCCCATGCCAACTACCGCCAAACTCGTCGCCGCCGTTCTGTTTGCCATTGTCGGCTATTTTGCGGCGGATGCCTATGCGCAGACCTTGCCTCCGGGCCAGCCCCGGTTCTGGCTGATCCCGATCGTGACCGTGCTTGGCATCGGGCAGGGCTGGATGACCATGGGGCGCAATGTGGGCGAGGGGATCTCCATGGCGATCACCACCGGGGTGCGCACATCTTTCATGATCGCCTTTTGGGCGGTGGCGATCTTTGGCATCTTCGAGATGTTCTACAGGTCCACCCGTCTGCGCTATGACGGGCCCGGTGAGGCGGTCATCGCGGCGTTGGAGCTTTTGATGGATTATGGGCTGTCCGTCTTGACGGCGGTGCCCACGCTTATCATCTTGTTCGGGGGAGGCGCGGTTGCGGGGGTCGTAACCGAGTTTGTAAACCGCCGCTGGAGCTGACCTGATCCAATGACACCGCTGTTTTTCTTTGGCACGCTGCGGCATCAGCCGCTGCTGGATGTTGTCCTTGGCCGGCCCCTCACACCAGAGCCCGCCCAATTGCCCGGCTATCGCGTGGCCTGGGCCGAGGCGGAAAGTTTCCCCATGCTGGTCGAAGATGCGGGCAGCATGGCAGAGGGCGTGCTGGCCCATGGGCTGACAGATCAGGACATTGCCCGGCTGAACTTCTACGAAGGCGCCTTTTCCTACGATCTGGTGGAGATTACAGCGCAAGGGGCAAATGGCCCGGTTCCTGCCCGTGTCTTCATGCCCAAAGATGCCCCTTGGCAGCCCGGTGCAGATTGGCAACTTCAGGATTGGGTCGACCGGTGGGGGGCTTTGACACTCATCGCTGCGGCCGAGGTCATGCGGGCTTTTGGCCGGGAAACCGCGTCACAGGTTGCGGCACGCTTTCCGATCATCCGCGCCCGTGCGCAGTCTTACGTGATGGCGCAGAACAGACGGCGACCAGTAACCGTGTCCAGCCCCCTGACACGAAACGATATTGAGCTGTCCTCGCTCGATTTCCCCTATGAAAAGTTCTTTGCCGTCGAAGAATACGAAACCCGGTTCCGCCGCTTTGATGGCCAATGGTCTGACACAGGTGCCCGTGCAATCTTTAACGTGGGCGACGCTGTGACCGTGCTGCCCTATGACCCGGTGCGCGACATGGTGATGCTGATCGAGCAGTTGCGTATCGGGGCCTATGCGCAGGGCGATCCGCAGCCGTGGCTTCTGGAACCGGTGGCGGGCATTGTCGATGCGGGCGAAAGCTATGAAGACACTGCCTATCGCGAAACCCGTGAAGAGGCGCATATCGAGTTGAGCGCATTGCATAAGGTTGCGGGTTACTACCCGTCACCGGGTGGCATTGCACAGTACCTTGTGTCTTATGTTGGCATCGCGTCGCTGGCCGATGACCGCAAGACCGTGGGCGGGTTGGAAAGCGAAGGCGAAAACATAAGGAACCTTTTGGTGCCTTATGATCAGCTGGTTCAAATGCTGGAGTCAGGCGAGCTGGTGAACGCGCCCATGGTGATGTCGGTACAATGGCTGATGTTGAATCGTGACCGGTTGCGCGCATAGGCACATGCCGATTGCACCGCTACCTGCTTGAGTTTGGCGCTGTGCGCGCCTATCCCTTTTGAACACATGAGGCCGCGCGCTTGGCGGTTGAACGATATCCGCGGAGTGATCGGACATGACCATCAACAAAGATCTTGCAGCATCCGTGGGCAACACGCCCCTGATCCGTCTGAACCGGCTGAGCGATGCCACCGGCTGCGAGATCCTGGGCAAAGCCGAATTCATGAACCCCGGCCAATCCGTTAAGGACCGCGCCGCGCTGTTCATCATCCGCGACGCCATCGCGCGCGGCGATCTGAAACCGGGCGGCACGATTGTCGAAGGCACGGCCGGGAACACGGGCATTGGCCTGTCGCTGGTGGGGGCATCCATGGGATTCAAGACGGTCATCGTCATCCCCGAGACGCAGAGCCAGGAAAAGAAGGACATGATCCGTCTGGCCGGCGCAGAGCTGGTGCAGGTGCCGGCAGCGCCCTACAAGAACCCCAACAACTATGTGCGCTATTCGGAACGGCTGGCCAACGCTCTTGCCGCGACGGAACCAAATGGCGCAATCTGGGCCAACCAGTTCGACAACGTGGCGAACCGTCAGGCGCATATCGAGACAACAGGGCCTGAGATCTGGGATCAGACCGGCGGCGAGGTCGATGGCTTCATCTGTGCCGTAGGCTCTGGTGGAACCATCGCGGGTGTTGGCATGGCGCTGCAACCCAAGGGCGTGAAGATCGGCCTTGCGGACCCGGATGGCTCGGGCGTTCACAATTTCTACACGACGGGCGAGTTCAAATCCGAAGGCGGCTCGATCACCGAGGGCATCGGGCAGGGGCGCGAAACGGCGAACCTGAAAGGCTTCCGCCCGGATATGAGCTATAAGATCTCGGACGCGGAAGCATTGCCGCTGGCCTATGACCTGCTGGCCGAAGAGGGGCTTTGCGTGGGTGGATCATCGGCTATCAACATGGCGGGCGCGGTGCGCATGGCGCAAGAAATGGGTCCGGGGCACACCATCGTGACGATCCTGTGTGACTACGGCACGCGCTATCAATCAAAGATGTTCAACCCCGGCTTCTTGCGCGAAAAGGGCTTGCCGGTGCCTGCATGGCTTGATGCCGCCCCGCGCGATTTGCCGTCCGTGTTCGAGTAAGCGAACATGGCACGCAGGCTTTTTGTCCTTGCACTGGTTTTCCTGACTGCATTTGCCAGCCTTGCTGCGGCGCAGGACACACCCGTCGGGCCGGATTACGATCTATGGACCCAAACCGCTGACCGGGCGGAAGGGGTGATTGATGCCGAGCGGGCATCAGACCCCGCCTTCGAAACGCTTCGCGCTCAACTCGTTGAATTCCGAGAACAGTTTCGCGTGGCGTCGGGCACCAACTCAGCCCGTATTGCAACACTTCGCGCGCAGATAGAGGCGCTTGGGCCAGTGCCTGAGGATGGCAGTGCCGAACCTGATGCCCTGGCAGCACAACGGGCCGATCTGGGCACACGGCTGGCCGAAGCAGAAGCGCCCGGCCGCCGGGCCGAGGCGGAATTGCGCCGCGCGCAGGGCCTGATTGGTGAGATTGACCGGCTGTTGGCGTCGCGGCAGGCAGGCGCGTTGTTGACGTTGGAGCCATCACCGATCAATCCGGCCAACTGGCCAGCGGCCGTTTCGGCGGTTTTTGCCTATCTCAATGCCCTTGCGACAGAGAATTTGCGGCTCTGGAGCTCGCCTATCTATCAGGCGGAATTCAGTGAAAACATCCCGCTGGTTCTGCTCTATCTGTTGGCAGGAATTGTGCTGATCCTGCGAGGCTGGCACTGGGTTGGCCGGATAATGCGCCGCCCGGTGGAGCTGGAGGAAAGCTCTCCCACTGCGCGGTTATCGGTGTTCTTCCTGTCTATGGCTCAGCACGGGTTGCCGGCGCTTGGGGTGATCGCGCTTGCGCAGGCGATCGAGGAAAGCAGTTTCGTGGGTTTGCGCGGATCCGTGATCCTTGCAGCGATCCCGCAGATTGCCATTACCGTCGCGGTCGCCATCTGGATCGGGCGCCAGGTGTTTCCAGCAAGAGAATCCGCAGCACGGCCGTTGAACCTGCCAGATTTCCGGCTGGCCAGGGGGCGGCGCACAGCGGGGTGGCTTGGCCTGTTGATGGGCGTGTCTCAGCTTATGGATGCGATTGCTGAAAGCGAAGGCTTCCAGCCTGCTGAACGGCTGGTGATCTTCTTCCCGGTGGTGATCCTGACAGGTCTGCTGCTGGCCCGTTTGGGGCGGTTCCTGATCCTGCACGCTCAGGCCCAGAGCAGGGTTGAAGACCCCGCCAGCTTGCGCACACGCATCTTCGGGCTGATCGGTCGTGCGGTTGTGCTGCTTGGCTTTGCGGGGCCGGTTCTGGCGGGGGTAGGGTATTTCACCGCCGGATCCAGTTTCTTGTTTCCGGCGGTTCTGTCGCTGTCTCTGCTGGCGCTTCTGGGGGTTTTGCAGCGGCTGGTGGCGAACGTTTATGGCGCGTTGACTGGTCGGCAGGAAGGGCTGGATGAGGCCCTGACACCGACGCTGATCGGCTTTCTTCTTACCTTGGCGTCGGTCCCGCTCTTTGCGCTGATCTGGGGGATGCGGCAGGCGCAGCTTCTGGATCTGTGGGAACAGTTGATCCTTGGGTTCGACCTTGGCGGAATCCATATCAGCCCGCGCAGCTTTCTCAGCTTCGCGATCGTGTTTGTGATTGGCTACACTGCGACCCGTCTGATCCAGAGCACCCTGCGCAATTCCGTCCTGCCCAAAACCAAACTGGATGCGGGCGGGCGTAATGCGGTCGTGACCGGCACTGGCTACGTGGGCATATTCCTGGCGGCGTTGATCGCCATTACAGTAGCTGGGATCGACCTTAGCTCTATCGCCATTGTCGCCGGTGCCCTGTCTGTTGGCATCGGTTTCGGTCTTCAGGCCATCGTGTCGAACTTCGTCTCGGGCATCATCCTGCTTGTCGAACGCCCTATCAAGGAGGGCGACTGGATCCAGATCGGGTCAACGGCAGGCTATGTCCGTGAAATCTCGGTCCGCTCCACCCGGATTGAAACCTTCGACCGGTCCGATGTGATCGTGCCCAATGCCGACCTGATTTCCGGTGTTGTCACCAACATGACCCACCACAATGCGACCGGGCGGGTGATCGTGCCGGTTGGCGTGGCCTATGGCACGGATACGCGGCAGGTCGAGACGATCCTTCGCGAGGTGGCCGAGGCGCATCCGATGGTGTTGATGACACCGCCGCCCAATATCGTGTTCCAGGGCTTTGGTGCTGACAGCCTGAATTTCGAGATCCGGGCGATCCTGCGCGATGTGAACTGGATGCTCAGCGTGAAAAGCGACATGAACCACGAGATTGCCAAGCGCTTTGCAGACGCGAAGATCGAGATCCCCTTCGCACAGCGCGATATCTGGATCCGCAATCCCGATGCGTTGAAGACCACAACCGCCCTGACCGGGGCGGAGAATGAAGACGACGGAGGCGGCACGAACACGTCCCCGCAAGAGGAGCAGCCCTGATGACCAAGCAGCTATTCATGGAAGACGCCTATCGCAAATCCTCACCCGGCACGGTGGTTCGGATCACGGACGAGGGCGGCGTGGTTCTGGATGGCTCACTTTTCTATGCGCAGGGGGGAGGGCAGCCGGGAGATAGCGGTACGCTCGATTGGGCTGGTGGCCGGCTGCGCATCGCCACCACGGTAAAGGGTGAGAACGGCGAGATCGTGATGGTCCCCGCCGAGGCGGGCGAACTGCCGCCCGTCGGTGCAAAGGTGGAACAGCGGCTCGACTGGGACCGGCGATTTGCCCATATGCGCGTCCACACGGCGTTGCACCTTCTGTCGGTGGTCATTCCGCTGCCCGTTACCGGCGGGGCCATCTCCGCCGAAAAAGGCCGGCTCGATTTCGACATGCCAGAGGCGCCCGACGATAAGTTGATCCTTCAAGGTCAGCTCAATGCCCTCATTGACCGCGACCTGCCAGTTACTGAGACCTGGATCACGGACGCGGAACTGGAAGCCAATCCGGGGCTGGTCAAGACGATGTCGGTCATGCCTCCCATGGGTGCTGGCCGGGTGCGGCTGGTGCGGATCGGCGAAGAGGGCAAGAGCCAGATCGACCTGCAACCCTGCGGCGGCACCCATGTGCGGCGCACGGGGGAGATCGGCAAAGTGACCCTTGGCAAGATCGAGAAGAAGGGCCGTCAGAACCGCCGGGTGAGTGTTATTCTGGCCGAGTGATCCATGGGGCGGGTATCGGGCGGGGAAAGTCCCGTCTCCAGCCCCCTTTTCATGGGGCCCTCAGCGTGCCGACGGTGGGGCTGCACCCTTTGCACCCCCTCCAAAGGTAGTTCGCCCCCGAGGAAAGATCAGACGATCCAAGGGATAAACGGGTAGAGCAGGGCGATGCCGATCGGTCCAAGCGGAAGAAGCCAGGGCGCAATAGCGATCTTGACGGGCAGAGGCGCAAGGTCTGCGCCGCGCTGACGGTCTAGCATT
Source organism: Nioella aestuarii (assembly GCF_050896395.1). Taxonomy (NCBI): domain Bacteria; kingdom Pseudomonadati; phylum Pseudomonadota; class Alphaproteobacteria; order Rhodobacterales; family Paracoccaceae; genus Nioella; species Nioella aestuarii. The sequence continues at coordinate 71,127 of NZ_JBPBBA010000010.1, forward strand.
GGGGCTGCGGCCAGGATCAGCAAGACCGCAAAGAACAGGCAATGGGACCAGCGTCCATAGTCGACACCAAGCACGAAGAGCGCAAGGGTAGCGACCGGGGCAAGGAAGAGCAGGTCCAGTGAAGCGCCGTTTTGCCGGTAGTGACGATAAAGCAGCAGCAACGGCACCAGCGCCGCATAGGCCGCAATCAGATAGTGAAGCGGTGCGAAGCCACGGGCAGGTTCCAACAAATCCCGGCTCCAGACAGATGCGGCGAGATTGGCTTCGGGTGGCAGGGCTGCGGCCAGGTCAGCCTCGGTCCCGCCCCAAAGCACAAGCGCAACAGCCGCGGCAAGGGCAGGCAGGGCGATGGTGATGGCATCTATCACCGACCTCCGCAGAGCCAAGGCACAGACAACCGGAACGCCATAGAACAGCACCGCCTCATGGACCAGCATCGCGAGCGTGACCAGGATTGCCGCCAGCCACGCACGCCCCTTCAGAACCGCCGCCACAGCGAGTGCAATCAGCACAAAATTCACATGGTCGAGCCGCGCCATGTCGTAGCCCAACTGCATCATGCCAACCGGGGCAATCAGCACCGCGGCGGCAAAGAAACGCTGGCCGGGAATTGCGCCGGACACCGGCAGGAACAGGCGAGAGGCAGCCAGCGCCAGCCCCAGGCAGATAATAAGATCAAGCCCCATCATCACGCCGTATTCGGCCAGGCCCCCATCAGGAAGCGCCGCGAAGATCGGGGCGATGGCAGAGCCCACAAGCCCACGGCGCAGAAAGCCGAACTCTTGATAGCTCACATGATAGTGGGTCATGTTCCAGACCAGCGCATCGGGGGGCATCCCAGACAGGGCCCACCCCATCAGATGCGGGCTGGCGCCGATCAGCCAGGCCAGCATGGCCAGCAGGACAAAGCCGTTCTGGCGTTCCTTGTTCCAGTCAATTGCCATTTGCGCCTGCCTTGTTCCCCGAAAGGCCCCCGGATGGGCAGAGCTTAGGGATTTATTCCCGGATGACAAAGGTTTCCGGGGAAACGCTTAGTCCGCATTGCGGAAACCTTGGCCATAAATCAGGAAATGCAGCCCGATGCGCGCACCTGCGTATATGCTGATCAAAGCAATCGGGGCAGAGACGCTGAGCACCGAGAAAGCGGATAGACCCTGTCCGATGGAACAGCCCCCCGCAAGAACGGCCCCGACACCCATCATCGAGGCGCCGACAAGCTGACGGCCCAGTTCACGGGCGTCGTCGCACGCTTCCCACCGGAAATGACCAAGCCTTGTGTTGCCAAGAAAGGCCCCGGCAACCACGCCCACGACCGATCCGATGCCAAAGGTCAGGGCGGATCCGCTAGAGGTCATGGCGTAGAGGATCGTTTCTCCGATTGGGGCGGCGAAGGTGTGGTCCACGACCGGGATCGCGTCGAAACTATGAAAATTCAGCCATTGCATCAGCCCCCAAGTGCCGGCGATGGTCAGGCCCACGATCGTTGCCCAGATGGCATGGACGCGAAACTGGGACCAATCCGTGCCGCGCAGGGCCAGCCCCGTCAGGATTGCAGCGACAATAGCCGCCGTCGCCAGAGGAGGCAGGCCGGTGCCGGTTTCGATCAAGTGGGCGATGCCTGATGGTGTCTCAGACGTCTGGTTTGGAAACAGGGCAAGTCGCAGCTGCGCCAGCGGGCCAGAAATGGTGGCATAGGCCGCAATCCCCATCGTCACCACCACAACGCCCGAGCGGAAATCGCCGCCGCCGATCCGGGCCAGAGCGCCAAAGCCGCAATTGCCGGCAAGCGCCATGCCGACCCCGAACATAAGACCGCCCACAATCGCTCCGGTGATGGTCCACGCGCTCAGGTAATGAACGTCCTCCGGGTTCAGCAGCCCCGCCGCCATCATCAGGTGGCTGCCAAGGACCGCCACAGCAAGCGCAATACCCCACATGCGCAGCCGGTTGTCATTGCCGCCGAAAGTGGCGTCCTCGATCGCAGCAAGCGAACAGAACTGCCCGATCCGCGAAGCAATTCCAAGGATGATGCCTGTCGCCAGCCCGATCAGGGCGGCAAGTCCGGCGTCGGAAATCTCTGGCATCAGGCGTCCTCCCAAACGCTCCGAGCCACCTTCGGTCAGGCCTCCGGTTTCTCGGGACTACAGAACATCTCGTAGACGAGTTCAAGAATTCTCACCGCGCGTTCGTCGCACAGCCGGTACCAAATCAACTTACCCTCGCGGCGGGTTGCCACCAGCCCCTCCAACCGCAACCTCGCCAGTTGCTGAGACACGGCAGCCTGGCGCGCATGCAGCAACTGTTCAAGTTCGGTAACGGATTTCTCTCCGGTGGCAAGGTGACACAGGATCATCAGGCGGCCTTCATGGCTGACAGCCTTGAGCAACTGGGCAGCTTCGGTTGCATTTTGGGCAAGCCGCTCCATCACGTCGTCCTCAAGGTCCGCTAGCTGCGCCGGGAGCCCCATAAATCGTCGTCCATTCCAGTTTGACCGGGTCGGTTGCGCCATTTGGTGCGACTGCTAGGCATATGGACCGATTGAGCTGCATTAGTCCAGCGTTTACAAAGCTTTTCAGGCAAAATGCGAGCGATTTCTCTGATGCTTGACTGGAGATTGGGCAATTTGTGAGATGCACGCTAAGGTTGCTACGCCCGCCGATCAGTGGATATGGCAGAGCGGCATTCATTGCGATACGGCGGCTGCGCGATGCTCTGTGAGCTGACGCGACAGCAGTTCCATTTGCATCCAGAACAGCTCATCTCCCACATAGCCCTCGGCCCGGGCGATTTCTTGTCCGCCCTCGAACAGAACGAATGTCGGTGTGAAGACGACGCGGGCCGCAAAGGTCAGGTCTTCTGGCAGGTCTTGGAGATCGACGATACGCAGAGGAGCGGTTTCAGCGAATTCTGTCAGTGGGTAGATCTCACCCACATCCGCGTGCCAGCGGCTGCAATAAATGCAGCCATCCTGTTCGACCATGACAAGCGCGGTATCTGCGGCGGCAAATGTCGTCAGGCCCACGAAGGTGGCAAGCGCAGTGGCAAAGATCCTGGCAGTCATTGGCATACTCATGATTGACGCCTCTTACACATAATGTATTTTGAATGTGTGAATATGGCAAGTGCGGGGGAGGGCAGGCGCGTGTTCGACATCAGCTTTGGTGGCGCGGCCCTGGCAGGGCTACTGTCGTTCCTGTCACCCTGTATCCTACCCATCGTGCCGTTCTACCTGTCTTATATGGCGGGGATGAGTGCCGATGATCTGGCCGCCGCCCGCGAAAGCCGTGGTGCAAGCCGTCAGGCAATTATTCCCGCGATAGCCTTCAGCCTTGGAATTCTGACCATCTTCATGGCCCTCGGCATGGCCGCGTCCAGTTTCGGTCAGGCGGTGCGCGATGCAATGCCGGTGCTGCGCTGGATTGCGGCGGCGATCATCCTTGCCATGGGTCTGCATTTCCTTGGCGTGATCAAGATTGGGATCCTTTACCGCCAGCTGCGCGCCGATAATCAGGTGCAACGCGGCAGCGGTATCGTCGGGGCCTATGTGATCGGGCTGGCCTTCGCCTTTGGCTGGACACCCTGCGTGGGTCCGGTTCTGGCCGCGATCCTGTTCACGGCAGCCGATGCAGGCACCGCAACGAAAGGCGCGATGCTGCTGATGGTTTACGGGCTTGGGATGACGCTGCCCTTCATCATCGCGGCGGCTTTCGTGGGGCCGTTCATGCGCTGGATGCAGCGCTTTCGCCGCCACATGGGCAAGGTCGAGAAGGGGATGGGCGTGCTGCTGATCCTCTTCGCGGTGCTGATCGCCACGGATTCCGTCAATGTCGTGGCGCAGTGGATGATTGATTATGGCCCGGACTGGACGGGCATTGGATGAGCATGTTCAGGAGGAACGTTGCATGAATCGGTGGATTTCAGGAATTGCGGGTCTGGCCTTAGGTGTCGCGATGGCATTGCCGGTGATGGCAGAGCTCGACGATAACGGCCTGCATGTGGAACCATGGATCGAGGAGACCTTTCTCGATCTTCGTGAAGATCTGGGCGATGCGAATAGCAATGGCCAACGGTTGCTGATCCTCTTTGAACAGCGCGGCTGCATCTACTGCAACGAGATGCACGAGAACGTCTTTTCGCGTGAAAACATCGCGACGATGCTGGATGAGGACTTCTTCGTGATCCGGCTCAACCTGCATGGCAGCCTTGAGGTGACCGACTTTGACGGCGAGGTGATGAGTGAGCGCGACATAGCCCGCCGGTGGGGCATTCTGTTTACGCCGACTCTGATGTTCATGCCCGAGGAGGTGCCCGAAAATCAGACCGCCATTCAGGCAAGCGTGGCCACCATGCCAGGCGCTTTTGGCGGTTGGACCACCTTCAACCTGCTCAACTGGGTGCAGGAACATGGCTATGACGGTGACGAGGGTTTCCAGCGCTATCATGCGAGAAGACTTGCAGAAATGGGGATCATCGAGTGAGGCTTGCCGGCAAGAGTTCGATACGTTGAATTCATAAATTCGAATTTGTTGTTGCAAGGAATCGTCCCAGCACCCTATTGTGTCCACAAGAATACAAACGGGAGGAATGGACGTGAAACTTACAGCTCTTGCAGCTGGCGTGCTTTTGATAGCCGCTCCGACTTTCGCGGACGAGGTTGCGCCAGCGGACGTGGTGTTTGGCGAATATGGTGAGGTCGAGGCCTCTCTGACCGGTGCACCGGGCGATGCTGCGGCTGGCCGCGAAGTGTTTGCAGGGCGCCGTCTTGGAAATTGCCTCGCCTGTCATCAAAACTCTGACATGGAAGATCAGCCATTCCATGGTGAGGTGGGCCCGATGCTTGACGGGGTCGGCGACCGCTGGACCGAAGCCGACCTTCGCGGGATTATCGTGAACTCTAAGAACGTGTTCCCCGATACGATCATGCCCGCTTTCTACGTGAACGAGGGGTTCATTCGCCCGCGTGAAGAATTCGTGGGTCAGACGATCCTGTCGGCACAGCAGGTGGAGGACGTCGTCGCCTACCTGATGACGCTTCAGGACTGACCCGCAGGACGAACCAGAGATCCAGGAGGAAACAGATATGAACCTGACGCGCAGACAAGCGCTGATCACGGCGATGAGCGCCGCAGCCGTGGCGGGTGTCCTGCCACGCTCGGCCATGGCAACGGCCCTTGATGATGCAATGGCTGCCTTCACCGGCGGTGCAGAAGCAGCAGAGGGCGGTGTCATCCTGACCGCGCCCGAGATCGCTGAGAACGGCAACACCGTTCCCGTAGAGGTGGAGGCCGAAGGCGCCACCCGTATCACCATTTTCGCAGCCGGCAATCCCAGCCCCGGCGTTGTGACCTTCGCCTTTGGGCCGCTGGCCGCCGTTTCGCGCGCCTCGACCCGGATCCGTCTTGCCGGCACCCAGGATGTGGTGGCCGTGGCCGAGATGGCTGATGGCAGCTACCAGATGGTTGCGCAGGAAGTGAAAGTCACCATCGGCGGCTGCGGCGGCTGAGCGAAGAGAGCAGGAGAGAGACCCATGGAAGGTGTACGCCCCCGCGTTCGTGTCGACAATGCCTCCGAGGCCGGAGAAACTGTCGAAGTTAAAACCCTGATCAGCCACCCGATGGAATCGGGCCAGCGCCGCGACGGCGATGGCAACACGATCCCGCGCCAGATCATCAACCGCTTCACCGCCGAATATAACGGCGAGATGGTGATCGACGTGACGATCGAACCGGCTGTATCGACCAACCCCTATTTCGAGTTCGACGCCACCGTGCCCGAACCCGGCACGTTTACCTTCACGTGGTATGACGATGATGGGGATGTCTACACGGCAACCGACGATCAAAGCTTCTGATCGCTGGCATCCAGAAAACCAGAATATTAGGGAGGACCAAGATGCCAGGAAATGCACGCAAAGCCACGATGGCGGTACTGCTTGCCGGTACCGTAATGGTGGCACCTGCTCTCGGTGACGAAAGCGCCGAACTGGTGATTGACGGACAGGTGTTCGTCACTCGGACGGAAGCGCCCGAGCATATGGAATATGTCGACGAGATCATCTCGGGTTGGGTCTTCCGATCGGCAGAAACACAGGCCGTCCAGATGGACGACTTTGACAACCCCGGAATGCTGTTCGTCGACGAGGGCCTGGACCTGTGGAACGAGGTGGATGGCGAGGCCGGGGAATCCTGTGCATCCTGTCACGGCGACGCAGAGTCGATGGCCGGGGTCCGCACACAGATGCCGCGTGTCAATGCAGACGGCGAGCTGTGGGCGATGGAAGACTACGTCAACAACTGCCGGACCGAGCAAATGGGCGCCGAGGCCTGGGGCTGGGAAAGCGGCCCGATGCTGGCGATGACAACCATGATCTCGTACCAGTCGCGCGGCCTGCCGATGAATGTGCAGATAGACGGCGACGCCCAGGAATACTGGGAACAGGGCCGGGATCTCTACTACACCCGCTTTGGCCAGCTGAACCTGTCCTGCGCCAACTGCCACGAAGACAACTATGGCACGATGTTACGGGCAGACCACCTGTCTCAGGGCCAACTGAACGGCTTTCCGGTTTACCGCCTGAAATGGGCCGGTGTCGGATCCATCCATCGCCGCCTGCGTGGCTGCATCAACGATACGCGTGCGACCAGTTTCGCCCGCGGTTCGGATGAGCTGACAGCGCTGGAGCTTTACGTCTCCTCGCGCGGGAACGGTCTGTCGGTCGAGGCCCCCTCGGTCCGCAACTGACATCAAGAAGACCCGCTAAGGGCTTGAAAACACGAAGATAGCCCCCGGCCACTGGCCGGGGGGTCAATGCCCACATGCTTGCAAAACGGAACTGACGCATGATTTCCCGCCGCGAATTCCTCCAGGCTTCGGTTGCAGCTTCTGCCATTCTGGGGGCCTCTGGCACCGGACGGTGGGGCCGCCTGGCTGCCCAACAGCGCCTGATGACCCAAGATGACCTGCTGAACATGGAGGCCGTGGGCAATGTCACGCTGATCCATATCACCGACATCCATGCGCAGCTGAAACCGATCTATTTCCGCGAACCACAGATCAATCTGGGCGTGGGCGAGGTGAACGGGTTGCCGCCCCACGTGACCGGCGCGGATTTCCTGAACCTGTACAACATCCAACCCGGCAGCCCCGAGGCCTATGCGCTCAGCTACGGCGATTTCGAAGCTCTGGCGGCGAATTACGGTCGGATGGGCGGTCTCGACCGGGCTGCGACCGTGGTCAACCATATCCGCTCGGAACGCCCCGGTGCGCTGCTCCTGGATGGTGGCGATACCTGGCAAGGCTCGCTGACCGCGCTTCGGACAAATGGCGGCGACATGGTCCGCGCGATGAACGCGCTTGGCGTCGACGCCATGACCTCGCATTGGGAATTCACCCTTGGCATCGACCGGGTGACAGAGATCGTCGAGAACGAGATGAACTTCCCGTTCCTGGGCGCGAACATTTTCGATTCCATGTGGGACGAACCGGCCTATGAGCCATACCGGATGTTCGAACAGAACGGCGTCAGCATAGCCGTGATCGGGCAGGCCTTCCCCTACATGCCGATCGCCAACCCAGGCTGGATGTTCCCGGACCTGTCCTTCGGTATCCGCGAAGCGCGCGTGGCCGAGATGGTCGAGGAAGTGCGCGGGGCAGGGGCCGAGGTGGTCGTTCTGCTCAGCCACAATGGCTTTGACGTGGACCGCAAGCTGGCCAGCCGCGTGCCCGGCATCGACGTGATCCTGACCGGCCACACCCATGACGCGCTGCCCGAACCTGTGGTGGTGGGCAGCACTCTGGTCATCGCGACCGGCAGCCACGGCAAGTTTGTCAGCCGCCTCGACCTCGACGTGCGCGACGGCGGGGTGCAGGGCTATGGCTATCGCCTGATCCCGATATTCTCGGACGTGATCACCCCCGATGCCGACATGGCGGCGCTGATCGACGCGGAACGCGCCCCCTACGAGGCGGAACTGGGCGAGGTTCTGGGCCAGACCGCCAACACGCTTTACCGTCGCGGCAATTTCAACGGCACCTGGGACGATCTGCTGTGCCAGGCGATGCTGGGAGAACGCGACGCCGATATCGCGCTGTCGCCGGGCTTCCGGTGGGGCACCAGCGTCCCCGCGGGGCAGGACATCACCAAGGAAGAGCTCTTTAACGCTACGGCGATGAGCTATCCGAATTGCTATCGCAGCGAGATGACGGGCGAGTTGATCCACACGATCATGGAAGATGTGGCCGACAACCTGTTTAACACCGATCCCTATTACCAGCAGGGCGGTGACATGGTTCGCGTTGGTGGCATGGGCTACCGCATCGATATCAGCCAACCGCAGGGCAGCCGGATCAGCGACATGACCCTTTTGCGCACGGGTGAGCTGATCGACCCTGCCTCGACCTACACGGTTGCCGGATGGGCCAGCGTGAACGAGGGCACCGAAGGCCCGCCGATCTGGGAAGTGGCCGAAGCCTATATCCGCCGCGTCGGCACCGTGGACATTCCGCCCAACCAGTCGGTGATCGTGACCGGGGGCTGAATGAAATGAGCAACAAAAGATTTACAGACGAAGCTGAGCGGAGGACGGACATGACCGACAGCCCCCACAATAACGGCACGACCCGGCGCGGGTTCCTTGCGGGAACCGCCGTGGCCGGGGCAGCAGCCATTACTGGAACCGCAGCACGGGCAGATGCGCCCGATCCGGCGATCACCGAGGTGCAGCCCTGGGCGCGATACCTTGGCGAAGGCGTCGATGCGCGGCCCTATGGCCATCCCTCGGAACACGAGGCGCATGTGGTGCGCCGCAATGTGGAATGGCTGACGGCTGATCCGATTTCTTCCGTGAACTTTACGCCCATCCATGAACTGGACGGGATCATCACCCCCAATGGCCTCTGCTTTGAGCGTCACCACGGTGGCATCGCGGAAATCGACCCGGCCCAGTATCGACTGATGATCAACGGTCTCGTGGATCGCGAGCTTGTCTTCACGCTGGAAGACCTGATGCGCTTCCCCCGTGAAAACCGCGCCTACTTCCTCGAATGCGCGGCGAACTCTGGCATGGAATGGCGTGGCGCGCAGCTGAATGGCTGCCAATACACCCACGGCATGATCCACAACGTCATGTATACCGGTGTTCGCCTGCGGACCCTGCTGGAAGAGGCCGGTGTGCAGCCAGAGGGCGAATGGCTGCTGGCCGAAGGCGCCGATGCCTCGGCGATGACGCGTTCGATCCCGATGGAAAAAGCGCTGGATGACTGCATGGTTGCCTTCAAGATGAACGGCGAAGCGCTGCGCCCCGAACAAGGCTATCCGGTGCGCCTGGTCGTCCCCGGTTGGGAAGGCAATATGTGGGTGAAGTGGCTGCGACGGCTTGAGGTCGGTGATCAGCCCTGGCACCACCGGGAAGAGACGTCGAAATACACCGACCTGTTCGCAGATGGCCGCGCGCGCCGCTTTACCTGGGAAATGGACGCCAAGTCGATCATCACCAGCCCCAGCCCGCAAAAGCCCATCACTCATGGCCCCGGCCAGATGGTGCTGACCGGTCTGGCGTGGTCCGGTCGCGGGACCATCCCGCGCGTGGATGTGACGCTGGATGGCGGCATCAACTGGCACGAGGCCCGCATGGACGGTCCCAGCTGGGACAAGTCGCTGCACCGCTTCTACTACGATTTCGAATGGGACGGCTCGCCGATGATCATCCAGAGCCGGGCGCATGACAGCACCGGCTATGTGCAGCCGACCAAGGACGAGCTGCGCGAAGTGCGGGGCGAGAACTCCATCTACCACAATAACGGCATTCAGACCTACGCCGTGGCAGCCGACGGGAGCGTTGAAAATGTCGAAATCGCTTAAGTTTCTGCTGACCGCCGCCACGCTGACGGCCCTTGGGGCAGCGGCAAGCGCACAGACCTATGGCCTGGGCCGAGAGGCGCTGCCCGAAGAGGTCGCCGCCTGGGATATCGACATTCGCCCCGACGGGCTTGGCCTGCCAGAAGGATCGGGGTCGGTTCTGGACGGAGAGGAAGTGTTCCTCGAGCTTTGCGCGTCCTGTCATGGTGACTTTGCTGAAGGTGCTGGCCGTTGGCCGCCTTTGGCGGGCGGGCAAGGATCTTTGGCTTCGGAAGATCCGCTGAAAACCATCGGCTCCTACTGGCCGTATCTCTCGACCGTGTGGGACTATGTGCACCGCGCCATGCCCTTTGGCGACGCACAGTCGCTGAGTGATGACGAGGTTTACGCGATCACCGCCTTCCTTCTCTACATGAACGATGTGGTGACGGATGATGAGTTCGTCTTGTCCAACGAGAATTTCGGCGACATCGAAATGCCGAATGTGGACGGGTTCTACATGGATGACCGCGAAGAAAGCCCGCTCTGGGGCGCGCGAGAGGTCTGCATGACGGATTGTGCTGAAAGCGTGGAAATCACCATGCGGGCCAACATCCTTGATGTGACCCCGGATGACGCCGCTGCGCGTGAAGCGCGCGAAGCTGGTGGGGCGGAAGCGGGTGAAGAAGCTGCGGCAGAGGAACCAGCCGAAGATCCCAATGCGATCGACATGGAATTGGCCGAAGCTGGTGAACGCCTGTTCCGTCAATGCTCCAGCTGTCACCAGGTCGGTGAGGGGGCGCAGAACCGGACCGGGCCATTGCTGACGGGCATCGTTGGTGCCGCAGCCGGCCAGGTGGAAGGCTTCCGCTACTCCAACCCGATGCAGGCGGCTGCCGATGAAGGGCTGATCTGGACGCCGGAGGAGCTGCACGCCTTCCTTGAAAACCCGCGCGCCTATATGCGCGGCACGCGGATGGCCTTCCGTGGGGTCGGAGATGAGGCGGATCGTGCCGCCATCATCGAATACCTCCGCTCGGTGGAGTAAGCCAGATGGTGCGCAGGGTCCTGCTTCCGATCCTTGCAACCCTTGCCGGGGCCCCCGTGGCCCTGGCGCAGGAGGGTGACGCGGAACGCGGCGCGGTTCTGTTCCGGCAATGCAATTCCTGCCACGTGGCAGAGCCGGATGGTCCGTCCCGCACCGGCCCCAATCTGTTCGGCGTCGTGGGACGCGTTGCAGGCTCGTTGGAGGGCGTGCGCTATTCCCCCGCTATCCGCGAAGCGGGGGAGGGCGGGTTGATCTGGACGGTGGAAACCCTGGACGGGTTTTTGCAGGATCCGCGCGGCTACATCCCCGGATCAAGGATGAGCTTTCGTGGAGTGCCGGACCTCCAGGACCGGATGGATGTGATCGCCTATCTGACTGGTGATGCGCCGGTTGTTCATTCCTCGGAACTAGGGCGGCTGTCGCCCGAAGTGTTCGCCATCGAGGGCGACGTGGAATACGGCGAATACCTGTCCTCCGAATGCGTGGCCTGCCACAGCGCAAGCGGCAGCGATGAGGGTATCCCGGTGATCACCGGGCTGGAGCCCGAAGCATTCATTCTCGCCTTGCATGATTACCGCGACGGCCATCGGGACCATCAGGTGATGACCACGGTGACCGCAAGACTAACCGACGAGGAGATCGCCTCGTTGGCGGCCTATTTCGCCCTGTTGGAGGAATAGGGCCAACACCCGCTTGAATGGGTGAGTGATACGACAGCAGAAGTTGGGAGGCTTCGACATGTTTATGAACAGACGCTCATTTCTAGGAACAACAGCAGCAGTGGCCGGGTCATTGGCCGCCCCCGCCGTTCTTGGCCAGGCCCGGCCGCGTGCGGTCGTGATCGGTGGTGGGGCAGGCGGGGCAACCGCCGCGCGCTACATCGCCAATGACAGCGACGGGATGATCGACGTCACGTTGATCGAGCCAACGCGCCACTACTACACTTGCTTCTTCTCGAACCTCTATCTGGGCGGCTTCCGCACCATAGAGTCGCTTGGCCACAGCTACGGCACGCTGGCCGCCGATTATGGGATCAATGTCGTCCACGACTGGGCCACAGCAATTGATCGCGACGCGCGAACCGTGGCGCTCGCGGGGGGTGGGTCGGTTCCCTATGACCGGCTCATTGTCAGCCCCGGGATCGACTTCAAGGATGGCGCGGTGCCCGGCTGGTCCACCGCCGCGCAGAACCGGATGCCGCACGCATACAAGGGCGGTTCACAGACCGAACTGCTGCGCGCGCAGCTGGAAAACATGCGAGAAGGCGGCACCTTCGCCATGGTCGCGCCGCCCAACCCCTATCGCTGCCCGCCGGGGCCGTATGAGCGGGTGTCGATGGTTGCGCATTATCTCAGCCAGAACAATCCGACTGCGCGGATTCTGGTTCTTGATCCGAAGGAAACCTTCTCGAAGCAGGCGCTGTTCGAAGATGGGTGGGCGCGGCACTATCCTGGCATGATCGAGCGGATCGGCCCCGATTTCGGCGGCGACAGCGTGGAAGTCCGTCCCGACAGCATGGAAGTTGTCGTCGATGGACAGGTTGAGGCGGTCGATGTCTGCAACGTGATCCCGGCGATGCAGGCGGGCAGCATCCTGCAAAACGCGGCCCTGACGGAAAGCGATTGGGCCACGGTCATGCCCGCGACGATGCAGTCGGTGATGGATGAAAACATCCATGTCCTGGGCGACTCCGCCCGTCAGGGGGCGATGCCGAAATCGGGCTTTGCCGCGAACAGCCAGGCCAAGGTTGCCGCGATGGCCGTGCGCCATGCGCTGACAGATAGCCGCCTGTTCCCGGCGCGGTTCTCGAACACCTGCTGGTCGCTCATCGGCACCGATGACGGCATCAAGGTGGGGGCGACCTATCAGGCGGGCGAAGACCGGATCGAAGCGGTCGATACATTCATCAGCCAAGTCGGAGAAAGCGAGGAGGTCCGGGAAGAGACCTATCGTGAATCGATTGGCTGGTACGACTCCATCACCTCAGACATGTTCGGCTGAGGGGGCACTATCCGGCCTCGCGGCAGGATGCTGCGGGGCCATTTCATGAACCCGGAAAGGATCAGAAGATGAAACAGTTTGCTCTTGCAGCCGCCCTGACAGCGGCCACCGCCACCGGCGCGTTCGCGCAGCAGGCCGTGACCTATCCTTTCGATGGCAGCTTTGAGGATGCGGCCTTCGGCGTGGAAAGCGCCATCGTCGGACGCGGCCTTGTGATCGACTACACCAGCCATGTGGGCGAAATGCTGGAACGCACGCGTGAGGATACCGGAAGCGACGTGGTGCTGTTCGACGAAGCCGATATCTATCTTTTCTGTTCGGCCGTGATCTCGCGTCAGGTGATGGAAGCCGATCCGATGAACATCGCAAATTGCCCCTATGGCATCTTCATAGCCAGCATGGAGGGCGAGGTCATGATCGGCTACCGGTCGATGCCGGAAGAGTCTATGGCGCCAGTAATGGCCCTGCTGGATGAACTGGCGCGAGAGGCAGCCGGTCAATGACATCTGACCGCTACGATACGCTCTTCAGGGCGCAGCTTGACGCCCTGAAGGGTGATGGAAACTATCGCATTTTCGCAGAGCTTGAACGCCGTTGCGGTGACTTTCCTCAGGCAAGGAACCACGGGGCGGGGGCCCAGGAGGTCACCGTGTGGTGTGGCAATGACTACTTGGGCATGGGTCAGCATCCGCGCGTGCTTCAGGCCATGCATGAGACCATAGAAGCCTGTGGCGCCGGGGCAGGGGGCACGCGGAATATCTCGGGCACAACACATGCCCATGTGGAGCTGGAACGCGAACTGGCAGACCTGCATGGCAAGGAGTCGGCATTGCTGTTCACCTCTGGCTATGTGTCGAACTGGGCGTCTCTAGGAACGCTCGGATCGCGGTTGCCAGGCTGCACGATCCTGTCTGACAGTCTCAACCATGCCTCAATGATCGAAGGCATCCGTCATGCCCGCTGCGACAAGCAGATCTGGCGTCACAATGATGTAGAAGATCTGGACCGGCGGCTGTCGGCGCTGGACCCGGATGCGCCCAAGATCGTGGCCTTTGAAAGCGTCTACTCGATGGATGGCGACATCGCACCGATTGCCGAAATCCTCGACGTGGCGGAGAATCATAATGCGATGACCTATCTTGATGAGGTTCATGCGGTCGGGCTCTACGGCCCGCGCGGCGGCGGCATTGCCGAACGCGAAGGGCTGATGGATCGCGTCACGCTGATCGAAGGTACGCTAGGCAAGGCATTCGGAGTTGTCGGTGGCTATGTGACGGGATCGGCCCCACTGGTGGATTTCATCCGCAGCTTTGCCAGCGGCTTCATCTTCACCACCGCGCTGCCACCCGCGATTGCGGCGGCCGCGACGGAGTCGATCCGGGTGCTGAAGGGGTTTGAAGGGGCGCGTTTGCGGGCAGCGCAGCAGCGGCAAGTGGCCCGGCTGAGGGCGCGCCTGGATGCTATGGGCATCCCGCATCAGACCAATCCCAGCCATATTGTGCCGGTCATGGTGAAGGACCCGGTTAAGTGCAAGATGCTGTCGGATATTCTTATGGACCGCTACGGGATCTACGTGCAGCCGATCAACTATCCAACGGTTCCCAAGGGAGAAGAGCGCCTGCGCTTTACGCCGTCCCCCTTGCATAGCGATGCCGAAGTGGACCGGCTGGCCGAGGCGCTGCATGATTTGTGGAGCCAATGTGCATTGGCACGGGTGGTTGCATAGAGCGATTTCGCCGCCTGACGGCGCCGATCCGCGGGTGGGGATCCCCCCCCCCGCACCCCTTGGAATATTTTCACAAAGAAGAAGGGTCAGAGACCCCTTGTCGATGGGAGAGAGTGCAATGAGCGGGATCACGCGACGGATGCTGATGACGGGGGTGGCGGGCCTTGGGGCGGCGGCGGTGATGCCGCGCTGGCTTCATGCGTCCGTGCAGCTTGGGGATTGGCAGATCGACACGCTAAGTGACGGCAATCTGGTACTGCCGGCGGATTTCATCCTGGGCCCCATGCCGGCAGAGGAGGTGGCGCCGATCCTTGCGCGGCACGGGCTGGCCGCGGGCGAGCCGCTGACGCCGCCCTGCAACGTGACGCTTCTGCGCGGGCAAGGGCGTACCGTGTTGTTCGACGCAGGGTCCGGTTTGGCCTTTCAGCCATCGGTCGGGGAATTGCCGGATGCGCTTGATGCGCTTGGGGTCGATCCCGGTGACGTGACCGACGTGGTCTTTACCCATGCCCATCCGGATCATCTTTGGGGCGCGCTGGACGATTTCGACGAGGCGATGTTCTACAATGCGCGTCACTATATGGGGGCGGGAGAGCTCGACTATTGGCGTGATCCAGAGACGGTCAACACGATCGGCACGGCCCGCCAGGCCTTTGTCATCGGAGCGGCGCGCCGGTTGGAGATCCTGGGGGATATGGTGGAGCGTTTCGAGCACGGGGACGAGGTTCTACCGGGTGTCACGGCCGTGCTGACCCCCGGCCACACGCCGGGTCATATGGCCTTTGCTGTCGGCAATATGATGATCCTGGGTGACGCCATCGGCAATCACCACGTGGGGTTCGAGGCGCCGGGGTTGCCCTCTGGTTCGGATCAGGATCAGGCGTTGGCAGCGGAAACCCGTCTGGCGCTGCTGGATCGGATCGTGGCCGATGACATGACGCTGATTGGCTTCCACCTGCCGGGTGGCGGCATTGGCCGGGCCGAGCGGATGGACGGAGCCTATCGTTTCGTGCCGGAGATCTGACACACCCCATTGACCAGCGATGCGAGGTCTGAGATGCGGAGACATGACCAGGCCCCCGGTTTCTGCCCGCATCGTTTTCGATCTAGATGGAACGCTGATCGACAGCGCCCCTGATATTCATGCCATCGCAAACGAGGTGCTGGCGTTGGAGGGATATGACCCGATCACCCTTCAGGATACGCGCCGGTTTGTCGGCAACGGGGCTGTCGTCTTCGTGGCGCGGATGCGGGGGGCTCGCAATGTGCCGGAAGCTGCGCAGGAGCGGATGTATACAGCTTTTATCGAGCGCTATGACAGGGCCGTGGGGCGCACCCACCGTTACCCTGATGTCACTGAGACCTTGCAGGCGCTGCGCGCCGCAGGGCACCGGCTGGGACTGTGCACCAACAAGCCGATTGGCCCCGCGCGCGCCGTGCTGGCGCATCTGGACCTCGACGGCTTTTTCGAAACCGTAATTGGCGGCGACAGCCTGATCGTCAAGAAACCCGACCCCGCCCCGTTGGAGGCCGCTTTTGATGCGCTTGGGGACGGGCCGAGGATCTATGTCGGCGACAGCGAGGTCGATGCTGAGACCGCAGAACGGCTCGGCGTGCCGTTTCTGCTGTTCACCGAAGGGTATCGCAAAACCCCCGCGGAAAAGCTGCCCCATCACGCGGGCTTTGACGATTACACGCTGCTGGCCGGATTGGTGGACGATCTGCTAAGGGGCTGAGGCCTACGCCTCTGACCCCATTTCCTTCAACGCCGCCAGAAGTTGGGCCACCTCGCCTTCAGTGTTGTAATGGCAAAGGGAAATGCGGATGCAATCGGTCAGGCCCAAGGGGGTCAGGACATTGCCGCTGTAGTGATCGGCCTTGCGTGTATGGGTGCGAATGCCCTGCTGGTTCAGCGCCTCGACCACGTCTTCCGAGGCATGGCCGGCGACGACGATCGACACCAGACCCTCACGCGCCGGGTTGTCAGCACCGGCCAGAATGGTGATGTGATCCATGTCGCGCAGACCGGGCAGGTTGCCGGTGCCGTTGATCATCGCGTTCGTAAGATGCGTTTCGTAGTCATGGATGGCGTGGCCCGCCGCTTCGATCCGGTCGCGTCGGTCGGTGGCGTCGGACACCTCACTGCCCAACCAGTCGAAATAGTCGATGACATCGGACATGGTGGCAAAGCTGCCCGCGTCGCGGGTGCCAAACTCCCATCCGGAGGCGGGGGCGTCGATCAGCATGTCATGGGGCAGGGCAGTCAGCCGGTCCGATATCCAGGCAATGCCGTAGCCATGGCGCGAAAACACCTTGTAGGGCGAAATCGCATAGCCATCCACGTTGTAGGCTGTCAGGTCGAGCTGCCCATGGGCAGCGTGCTGGATGCCATCGACGATGATCATGCAATCGGGCGCAACGGCGCGGATCGCGGCCGCGATGCCTGCCACATCCATTGCCATCCCCGTAACGGGAGAGCCATGAAGGATCGTCGCCACCGCAACATCGGGGGTCATCAGGGCGGTGTAGTCCTCGGGCGTGACGCGGCCGGTGGCGTCGTCATGGGGCACGTTCAGATAATCGAGCCCGGCGATCTCGGCCCACCGGCGCGCGGCACTGCGGCTCGCGGGGTGTTCAATCGACGAGCCTATGACCTTCGCGCCCTTAGGCGCATTCACGCAAGCGGTGCGGATCAGGCGAAAGAGCAACTCGGTGCCGCTTTCCCCCGCAAAGAACTGACCACCCGGGGCATTCATGAACACGGCTAGGTCGGCCTTGGCCTTGTTGATCACGTTCTGCAGCCCCTGGCCGGCGGGATTGATGCGGCCGGGATTGTCGGGAAGCGCCGCGAATTTGGCAGAGGTCTGCACCACCGAATTCAGGGTCAGCGCACCGCCCGCATTTTCAAAGAATATGCGCGGGCCCTGAAAGGGGCAGCTGTCCACATGGGCAAAGCGCGCACGTATGGCGTCGAGAAGGGCGGGGTTGTCCTGAATCATCTGGGGCGTCCTGTCGGGTCATGTCCGGATGAGGCTATGGAAGACCGCTTTGACACGGAAGTGTCAAGCACTGCCCAAGCCCGGACCCGCGCATGGGGCCTCAGCGAATCCGAAACGTGGCGCTTCGGCCTTCTCCGCGGTCGACGGTGAAACGCATTTCGCGGGCGTTGCGGATCTCGACAAGTTGGCAGTTGAATGGAATTTCCCGGCCCGACCAATCCATCTCGCGACAGAAATACCCGTCCCTCCATTCCCAATGGCCGATCAGGGGCCAGTCGATCGCTTCACCCTCGATCCGGCCATCATCGCTGACGCTGAGCCTCACCCCGAAAAGCCCCAGACTCAGCTCGCGCCCGTTGACGATCTCAACAAAGGTGTCGCGGTCCCTTATCGGCTGAAATTCCTCCGCCGCAGCAACTGTTGACGCGCAGACAGCAGCCAAAAGTGTACAAGCGAACAGACGCATGTCGTCTCTCCCTCCAGAGTCCTTTGATCGGGACTACGATGGACGCAAGGGATCGGATCATTCTTCGGGGATTGCAGCGGAGGGGAAGAGGGTGATATCCAACCTTCTCTGTATTTCAGTGATTTGATATTAAAGGAGAAGTTGTCTCAAGCATGGCTTTGCCAAAGAACTGGTCCCCATAGACTACGGCTTTAAGCTCTTCCTCTCAGCCATAAGGATCGTCGCCATGTCGCAACGGGGGTCCTCGACCACGAAATCACAGACGCGCAATCCATTGGTATTCAGTATCGCCTCGTACTCGCTGAACGAAAGGCTCGCGTGGTAGACCTGATCGTCACCGACGCGTCCAACTTCCTCGCCCTCATTTGGTCCCACTGTCAGCATCAGTTTGCCGCCGGGCAGTACCAGCTCAGCCAACTTCGGGAGCACGGCGCGCTGTTCATCTTTCGTGAGATGAAAGAAGCTGTGCCACGCGATCACAGCGAGAAAGGCCCGTTCAAGCCGAATTTCGCGCATGTCCTGCACCAGCCAATCAGCGCTTGGAAAGCGGCTCTTTGCCAGGTCGATCATGGGTGAAGAGGCGTCGATCCCGGTCACTGCGAAGCCCCGCGAGAGGAAGTATCCCGCGATCGGATCTCCGGCACCACAGCCAATGTCGAGGACCGTGTCGCCCTCGCTCAGCCCTTCGACCATTCGATCCAGCCAAAGTCGTTCATGCAAACCCTTCGGACGTTCCCGATCGAAGCATTCCGCGTTGCGTTCGTAGACAGTTTGGGTTTGCAGGGCCAAATCCGCGATGGTCTTCATGGTTTTCCTCAATGCTTTGGGCACCGAATCCAGTGCCTTGGACACGGCCAGCTAAGGCGGTCATGGGCATAGTCGCAAGCGTGCCTATGCGGTGCAGGGCATTTGGGCTGAGGTTGCCGTTTTTCTCGGCGGGCCACTTGGCGTTGTGTCGGGCAATGACGGCACGGACAGTGTGGCGGGGGTCATCAATATCTCGAAGACGCGGCCGTGGACGATCTGCTATCTGAGGGTTCGGAAGACACGCTCATTGACGTCGTTGATCAGGGGCTGTCCGCCCAAGGCGAAGATCAACGTCATTCCCAAGACCCTGTCCGGGGTCTTGATGTCTTCGGCCATGAAGCAGCTGCTGTGATGGTGGCGGAGGGGATGGGCCTGACGTCGAACCTTCTCCACACTAACCTATTGAAATATAATAAATCTCAACTCATCTTCCGAACAAAGCCACTGCATCAGTCGACCACGACTGCTGATGCGGAGCAGGCGTCAGGTGACAGTGAACTGCCCCATCATGCCCGCATCCTCATGTTCGAGGATGTGGCAGTGAAACATGAACGGTGTCTCGCGGCTGGCGGGCTGGTCGAACCGGGCGAGGATCTCGGCCTCGCCAGGTACCAGCACAGTGTCTTTCCAGCCGGTGTTCTCGGGCCGCGGGGGGCCGCCGTTCTCGGTAATCACCCGAAAGCGGACGCCGTGGACGTGGAACGGATGCGCGACCATGGTGCTGCGGATCTGCCAGCGTTCGACCGATCCGAGCGCGACTTCGAAATCGATCCGCCGCATGTCAAAGGGACGCCCGTTGATGGCAAAGCCACCGCCGCCCATCATCATGCCCCCCATGCCCATGTCGAGCGAGACCTGCCGCGTCACGGCTTCGGCTCCGGACAAGTCCTCGGGCGCACCGTCCAACTGGTCTGGCAGGTGGGTTATCCGTGCGGACAGCGTGGAGTCGGTGGCGAACTGAAGGACGCCATAGGCCTGGCCCGGATCGCTCATCAGCACCGGCGCGCCACCCGACGAGAAATCGACAAGCACTTCGGCCCGTTCTCCGGGTGAAAGACGCAGCGCATCCAGGGCAACTGGAGCAGGCAGAAAGCCGCCGTCCGTCGCCACCAGGTGCATGGGCCGCGTGTCGTCCATGAACAGCGTGTAGATCCGTGCATTCGAGCCGTTGAGCAGGCGCAGGCGGACAATCCCCTCAGGCACGACCGCAGTCGCGCCGGCCTGACCATTGATAAGCATCCGGTTTCCGGCAAACCCATGCATGATGTCCATCATGGATGGGTCATAGATCATGCGTCCGGAGCGATCGAACCGACGATCCTGCAAAACAAGCGTCAGATCATCGATCCCATATGTTGAAGGCAGGCCACGGGCGTCATCCTGCCCGTCGGTCAGATGGATGACTCCGGCCAGCCCGAAATAGACCTGTTCGGGAATTCGTCCGTGCATGTGCGTATGATACCAGACGGTTGCCGGGTCCTGCGCGATGGTCAGGTCCGGGGTCCATGACGCACCTGGTTCTATCGCTTGTTGTGGTCCGCCATCATGCTCTCCGGGCACCAGAAGGCCATGCCAATGCGTTGTGATGGCTTCATCAAGGTTATTCTGAACTTCGGCGGCCAGATCGCCGTTTTGCATCACAACGGTCGGCCCCAGATAGCCCTGATTATATCCGGCGGTGGGTGTGCTGGCGCCACCGCCAAAGGCGGTGCTCCCCGGCGTTGCCGTCAGCGCCACTCGCCCCGTCTCCCGCGTATCGAGAAGCGGTGGCATGGCAAGGCGCGTTCGCGGTGTCTGTCCCTGCGCGAGGGCATGCCGGACGGACGATTGGGAAAGGACGCCAGCGGTCAGGATCGCTGCGGAGGTCGAAGTCAGGAAGTGGCGTCTTTTCATTTTATTCTTTCGGGGTCTTGGCTGGCAAACCCATTTGTGGCGGCCGAGGGTTCCTTGGCGCGCCAAGTTGCATCAGGAGGCCGAGGACCGTGGGCCGTGATTGCCTGCGCTCGACGCGCCTCAGATTACTCTTCCAGCAGCTTTTTGCGTTCAGTGAACTCGGTCGAGTCGATTTCGCCCTTGGCGTAGCGCTCTTTCAAAAGCGTCATGGCACGATCATGTGTGGCATGGCCGCCGACGGCGGGGCCGGCTGCGCCGAACAGGCGCAGGAGATAGATGATCCCAGCAACGATCCCGACCACGATCAGGATCATGAAGATCGGTCCAAGTACCATTCCAAAGCCCCCCCATTGGCTGCCACCCCACATCATGTCATGACCATAATATAAGCGGCCGTCGCGCCCGGGGATTTCTCCCACCTGTGCCATCACTGACGTTGCGGCAAAGCAGAGTGCACTTGCCGTAGTCGGGGCAATTGCCCAATTCCGGAGTTTCATCTCGTCACACCTCTCGCATGGCAGTGGATTCCGCCATCTCTGGACAACTATAAATCTGGAAAGCGGTGCGCAGACCATGATCCATGACAAGACGGCAGCGCAAAAACATTCTAGCATGCAACGAAGCTGCGCGCGAGTTGACGGTAGAACGAATGCTCTGATTTTGCTTCGCAAGGCCGATTTCCGTGCCAATTTGCCAAGTCAGCAGCTTCGAACCCCAAAATACAAGGATTGCAGTTCAATGGCTTACACGATCAATCGAATGATCTCCGGCTCGGGGATCGACGATGTCGACGCTCGGGCGCGAAAGACGCTGGCCGATCACGGCTTCGGCGTTCTGACCGAGATCGACGTCAAGGCGACGATGAAGAAGAAGCTCGATGTCGAGATGCCGGCCTATCGCATCCTTGGCGCCTGCAACCCGAAGATGGCGCATCAGGCGATCGGGATCGAACCGCGTGTGGGCGCGATGCTGCCCTGCAACGTCATCCTTCGCGAAGTCGAGGGTGGGGTCGAAGTCAGCGCCATCGACCCGGTGGCGTCGATGCAGGCGATTGAGAACGCCGATTTGACGGCCGTGGCGGGCAAGGTGCGCGATCTTCTGGCGAAGGCCGTCGCGGCAATCTGAGATGACCCTGCGTGCCGCTATTCTCGCGGGCCTCGCGATCCTCGGGATCGTCCTGCTCGGCGTCTGGTTGGTCGCGCCCTCGGTATTCGCCGAGGCGCGCAGCCTTCTGGAGCCCAAGCGTCTGGAAATGCTGGTGGCGCGCGCCGGTCTCTGGGGGCCGGTCCTGATCGTCACGCTCATGACCCTTGCGGTCGTGGCCAGCCCCATCCCGAGCGCGCCGATCGCACTGGCGGCCGGAGCGGCCTACGGACATCTCTGGGGGACCGTGCAGGTCGTCATCGGCGCCGAGCTCGGGGCGCTGATCGCCTTCGGTCTCGCACGGGTTCTGGGGCATGATGTCTTGCGGCGGGTGTTCGGTGATCGCGTCGATGCCGGGCTTCTCGGCTCGCAGACCGCGTTGACGGCGACGGTTCTTGCCAGCCGCCTGATGCCCTTCGTGTCATTCGACATGATCAGCTACGCGGCCGGACTGAGCCGATTGCACGCCTGGCGTTTCGCCTTGGCAACTCTGGCGGGGATCATACCGGCAAGCTTCCTGCTGGCCCATTTCGGCGGTGAGGCGGTTAGCGGAGACCTCGGCCGCGCGACATGGGCGGTGCTGGGACTCGGGCTTGTGACGGGGCTGCCGCTGCTCTGGGTGGCGCTGCGGCAAAAGCCTGAAAAGGAAAATCCATGACGAAAAGCGATTACGAGAAGAACAGCATTACTCTCCCGGGTGCTGTGGCCATGGGAACCGGCGTAATGATCGGCGCGGGCATCTTCGCCTTGACCGGCCAGATCGCCGAGCTTGCCGGGCCGCTCTTCCCGCTCTCGTTCATCGTGGGCGCCATCGTGACCGCGTTCAGCGCCTACACCTACATCAAGATGTCGAACGCATACCCGTCTGCGGGCGGCATCGGGATGATCCTGAAGAAGGCCTACGGCCCGACAACGGTCGCGGCGGGCGCCGCCCTTCTGATGGCGCTGTCGATGGTGATCAACGAAAGCCTCGTCGCGCGCACCTTCGGCACCTACACGCTGCGGGCGTTCGGTGGCGATCCGGACAGCGTGCTGGTGCCAATCCTCGGCGTCGGGCTGATCGTCTTCGCCTGGCTCGTGAACGTATCGGGCAACCGGTCGGTCGGGCTGTTCTCCATCGTCATGGCCGTTCTCAAGGTGGGCGGCATCGCGCTTTTCGGGGCAGCAGGCCTCTGGGCGAGCGGCATCTCGTTCGAGGCGACGGGTGGAGACATGGGCGCCACCGGCTTCGTGGCGTCGGTTGCGCTGTCGATCCTGGCCTTCAAGGGCTTCACGACCATCACCAACAGCGGCGCAGAGGTCACCGACCCGCACCGCAATGTGGGCCGGGCCATCATCTGGTCGATTGCCATCTGCGTCGTCGTCTATCTGCTGGTGGCCTTCGCGGTCGGCTCCAGCCTGCCGCTCGACCGTATCGTGGCGGCGAAGGACTACGCGCTGGCCGAAGCGGCCCAGCCCTCCCTCGGTCAGACCGGCTTCTACCTGACGGTGGCGCTGGCGCTGGTGGCCACGGCGTCAGGTCTGATCGCCAGCGTGTTCGCGGTCTCGCGGATGCTGGCGATGCTGACCGACATGAAAATGATCCCGCACAGCCATTTCGGGATGCCGGGCACGATCAAGGACCACACGCTCGTCTACACGGTCGTGATCGCGGGCTTTCTCACGGTCTTCTTCGACCTCAGCCGCATCGCCTCGCTCGGGGCCTTCTTCTATCTGGTGATGGACATGATCATCCATTTCGGCGTGTTCCGGCATCTGCGCGAGGACATCGGCGCGCGGGGCTGGGTGTTGCTGACGGCCATCGCGCTTGATGCCGTGGTGCTGGCCGCATTCGCCGCGATGAAATGGCAGTCCGACCCCCTCATCGTCGTCCTGGGCGCGATCGGCATGGCGCTGGTGTTCCTGTTTGTCGGGATCTTCCTCGCACGCAATCCCGCCCCGGAAGATGCTCACGACCACCAATGAAAGAGCTTGAGCTTCCAACGGCTGGAGGCTGCAAGCTGAAACGAAATACTGAAAGGCTGGCAGAACATGGAGCATGATCACCAACACGCGGCGCCCGACATTCCGGCGGGGACAGAGACGACGAAGGACCCGGTCTGCGGGATGACGGTCGCGGTGAAGCCGGATGGGCGACACGCGGAGTTCCAAGGCGAGACCTTCCATTTCTGCTCGGAGAAGTGCCAGACGAAGTTCAATGCCGATCCCTGGTTCTACGCCTCGGGCCGGGCGGCCGGGCAGAAGAAGGCTGCTCCGGCCAACGTCCAGTACACCTGCCCGATCTGCGGCATGGCACTGGAGCCGATGGTTCCCTCGGACGAGCCGAGCGAGGAGTTTGGAATGCCCCTTCTGAACTGGTCCGACGTTATGATTAGGAAACGGAGGACCGAGAATGGCGCACAAGAGACACAAG
>NZ_JBPBBA010000011.1:0-91699 GCF_050896395.1 Nioella aestuarii
GTATACTGACAGCTCTGGCCGGTTCGCCAAGGGCAATCCCGGGCGGCCCAAGGGCGCGCGCCACAAGACGACACGAGTTGTCGAGGGTCTGTTGCAGGGGGAAGCCGAGGCGTTAACACGCAAGGCTGTCGATCTTGCTCTGGAGGGTGACACGACGGCGCTCCGTCTATGCCTTGAGCGCATCGCGCCTCCGAGAAAGGACCAGCCGATCGAGATGGACCTTCCGCCGATGAAAACAGCGGGGGACGCCGCTGAGGCAGCTCAAGCGATCCTCGGCGCTGTGTCGGGCGGGGAGATCACGCCGATGGAGGGCGCCTCGGTGATGACGCTCGTGGAGCAATATCGGCGCACGCTGGAGTTGACCGAGTTGGAGCAGCGGTTGCAGGCGCTGGAGAGCGGTCGATGAAGCAGATCGCTAGACGCCTGGAGCGGCTGGAGGACCGGAGGGCCCAGAGAGCTTCGGATGACCTGCACAACATGACCGACGCGGAACTCATTGCTGAATACCGGAAGTGCATGGAGGCTGTAGGGTTTGAGTGGTCGAGCTATGTGGCCGATCCGGTCGCGGCGATCCGCGAGTGGCAGCGTCGCGCGGGGGACGATCCCGAGGTGCAGGCGCTCTTCGAGGAACTCTTGGCGAACGAATCGCAGTTGAACCTCGGGGCGTTCGTCGCGGCTGCGCAGACCCGGTAGCGGGCCGCACGGGAACGGCGGGTGTTGCGACTCTCAACGCCACCAACTCGATCTGCAAAGCCTCTTCATTCAAATCAAACAGCTCGGCCAATCTGTTGTCTGCAATTCGCAGCGTCCGGATCTCGGTGGCGTTCAGATGATCCGCTGTCACAACCGGAACATGACCCTGACTACTTCGCTGGCCGCGACTTTATCGAACTCGTAGCACTGTTCATAGAGCTTCTGCCTAACCTCTGATAGCGAGATGTTTCCGATGGGCTGCAGCTGACGGCGACTGTGGAACCAGCCGCTAATGATTGCGCCGAGAGACATACCAGCCGACAGCGCGTTTTCGTTTTGCCCCTGCTTGCGCTCAGACGGGAGTCATTGACGCCTTGGGGCGCTTCGTCGCCAGCGGGCATCCGCTGATAGAAGACCCCTTCTAGAGCGTTTCAGGTTTTGACGGAAGCATACCCGGCGTTTTGGAAGTAGTTTGCGCATTCTTCGGGTGTGAAGCGGTCAAGGATGCCGTTGATCTCGCGCCCGCCATTGGGCGCATGTCGCATGCAACTAACTGGTAGGCATAGTGCGGCGGGCGATGTCCCACACCACCGGCAATCGCGACCGCCAGCTTGTCCTTCGAAACGTCGATCCCAACATGGATCGTCGGCTGTTCTTTCCTCATGCCTTCCTCCATCGCAGAAACACGGCACTTGCCGCTATTCGATCAGGACACAGGTGGAACGATCACGGCGTGGATCTGCTGTCCAGTCGAGTGTCAAACCAGGCAACACCATTTCTTTCCAGCACTCATCGGGATGGTCAGTCTCGATTCTGATCACGCAAAGGTCTCAACAATCCCAACAAAATCGGGTGCGATCGTGCCTCTACCGGGGCGGCGCGCCTATTCGATGAACTGCACCAAACCCTCACGCACCAGTCGGCGCAGCAAGACGAGTTTTCCGGCATCATCCAAATCGCCCGGCATGTCATCCATCTTGAATCGGGGGGTGGAGATTGCGAATTCCAGCGGCTCGCGGGCGTGGGCGGGCAGGGTGATGACCGTTCCCTGACAGGACAGGGCGATGCTCTCAGGCTGATCATCTTTCGCGGGCACATCGGTCAGGCTGTAGATCAGGGTTGGCCGCGCGCCCATCACGCTATCCGGGCCAAGCCTGTCCAACCGTGCCATCTGCGCCAACTGGCCATGGGCGCGAGGCAGACGGGTGGCGATGAAGTCTTCACGGAAGTCATTCAGTACTGGCTCCAGCGATGCGCTTGATAGCTTGCCCAATAGCGCGGCGAACTTGGCCTCCGCCCTGCTGGTGTCAAAGCCCTCGTTCGCAAAGCCAGGCGGCAGCCCTTCCCGGAATGCGGCGTCGTTCAGGGCCAGTTTCCGCACCGCCTCGACCATAACATCGGCCCAGGACCGCATCATGAGGCCGGTCGTGATATGCAGGCTGGTCTGGTCGGTGGACACGGCATCATGGGTCAACCCGCGGGGCACATAGACCATGTCGCCGGGTTCCAGCACGAAACTGTCGGTAAGCTCTCCGATTGGTACATCATGGGGGTTGAAGGCCTGCTCCTCCAGCGGCAGTTGGACAGGCGTGTCGTAGATACGCCATTCCTTGGTGCCCTCGACCTGCAACACCAGAACGTCATGCCCGTCGTAATGGGCCTTGAAGCCCTGGCTGTGGGCAGGCGTCATGTAGATGTTGGTTTGTACACGGGCGGAAAAGACCTTTTCCAGTTCCCGGCAGAAATTGGCCAGCTTTGGCAGCCGTTCCTGCAGGTTCGACATAATCACCGTCGCGCCTTCGGCAAACAGTTGGTTGACTGCAACCGGATCAACGAAGCCGCTGTCATAGGCAAAATCGGCGGATGTGATTTCACGGTCGGCTTGCACCACGTTGACCTCGGGCACGGAAAGGCCAAGCGTTGAAACCGCCCAGTCAATATCGGCGCTGGACAGTAGGCTGGAATAATAGTTTGCCTGCCCCCGGCGAATGACGAGATGCGTCTTCTCAAACGAGTGGTCGAAAAATTCCTGCGCAGTGACCGGCGCGATGGCCTGATCGAAAGTCATGGACATCTGTCCGTTCTCCCATCCGCTGGAGCTTAGCCCCAGCCCTGTAACAAGCCAGTTTGCTCAACCGGCGTGAATTGGCCGATGAACAGAGCAGCCATTGACTGAGGGGCTCCCTGATCATATAGTTCGTGTGAGTATTACACATGATTTGGCAGCAAGGAAGGCCACCATGTCGAAAAAAGAAATGACCGGCCAAAAGACGCTGACCGACAGCGATATTTCAACCGTGCGTCCCGCGCGACGGGCCGTGCTTGGACTGATGGCGGCGAGTGGCGTTGTAGCGCTGACCCCAACCACCGCACAGGCCAGCGACGTTGATAACGGAAACTGGACAGACAGGGGATCTTGCCCGCGCGGCCGTGGCGGGGCCTATACCGGCTATACCGACAGCGACAATGGCGCGATCACCGACCGCGGCGGGTACGGACGCGGTGCGCCTTACTGCTGATTTCGGCGCGACATCTGATATACTGCTCAGCGGGTCCGAACAGGGGCCCGTTCGTTGTTCTAAGATTGGAAGGCCAAGATGACCGACAAAACCGAAAAGACCCTGCTGGATAGTGATATTCAGGTGGGCCGCAGCGGACGACGCCGGTTCCTTGGACTGGCTGCGGCCGGCGGCACGGTTGCGTTGCTGCCCGGACAGGCGCAGGCCGCCGACGGTGATAGCGGGTCCTGGAATGACGGCAATGCCTGCCCGCGTGGGCCGGGTGGTACGCGCACCGGCTATACGGATAGCGACAATGGCTCGATTTCGGACAGGTCCGGCTATGGCAGGGGTCGGCCCAATAACTGCTAGGCCGGACCCCCGTCAGATCATCTTGATCACGTCCTTGTCGATCGCCAGCATATAGCCCCGGCGGGCGATGTTCTTGACCAGCAATTCGCTGACCATCTGATTGCCGAGCGTATCGCGCAGGCGCTTGATTCGGGTGGCCCCCGCCGCTTCTTCGCAATCGGCAGCCGGTTTGCCCGACACCATTGATTCGATTTCCGCTCCCGACAGCACATCGTCATCCATCCGCGCTTCGGCCAGAACGGAAAGGGTTTCCATCGCTGCCGCGGTCAGCTTGAATTCCATGTTGTTGAGGTAGACGACACCCTCTTCACGGCTGACCACCAGCGAGGACACCTGGATGCCCGACCGTTCGATCTCATGCATCCGGCGGTTCAGGGTGATGATGGTGACGAGAAAGACCAAACAGGCGATCAACAGCGCCGTGGCGAAGACGATCAGCACGAAGATAATGGCGCGGTAGCTTGCCAGAACCTTGGAAAATGTGGTGCCGGATTGCGCCAGAATCTCAAGTATTCTTATGGATTCCGTTGTGGTCAGCGCGTCGTTGACGACGAAGATCTCCTCCACCGCGTCATTGAACGCGCCTGCATCTGGCAGGTAGGAAAACAACAAAATCGCCGCCACCGCGAGGATGGCGACGACTGCCACGATCCCGAGTTGAACAACCCGGGTACCGGTTATCCGCGACTCAGAAGCGGAGGTAGTATTGTCCTGCACGTTCTCTCCTCGAATCGAGGCCAGCCTCGTCAAAGACTGACATAACTTCCAGGAGCTGCCAGCCGCCCGTCAGGCGACCTGCGATGTTCGACGCAGCGGCGCCAACCGAACAGGCAGAATCCGGCAACTCGATCACACCGTAATGCAGGCGGAGCGGGTTATCCATCTTTGCCTTGTAATCGGCGAAGCAAGTTGCGTTGGCCGTAGAGGCGAGGCCCATGAGGGCGAGGGAAAGAAGAAGCTGTTTCATGGGATTGAGTTAGTGTCAGATGGCGCTGTCATTCAATATCAGACCCCGGAAAATGGCCTGTTATCCGATATCGGGGCGCTGATATTGCCTGTCTGACAGGGTTGGAAGGATTTTGGTCGCACCAACCGCGCATACCCGCGGTGTTTCATGACGTGCCCCCAACACTCATCAATCCGGAGACCAACCCATGTTTAAATCCCTTCCCAAATCACTTGCCGCCGTGGGGCTGGCAGTGACCGTCGCCCTGACCGGCACTTTCGCCAGCACTACCGAAGCCCGTGCCGACCGCGATGACCTGCGCACCTTCCTTGGTGCCGCTGCAGGAATCGTAATTTTGGGCAACATCCTGAACGATCGACACAGCCATACCCATCATTATGCACCGGCCCCGGTGACTCGTTATGTTCATCCCCCGGCAACACATTACGTTGCGCCGCAGGTTCTGGTGCCGAGCCTGATCGCCCCCAGTTCCTGTCACCGCCGCTTTGAAGGGCCGAGCGTCGATCTTCGCGCGTTCGGGGCCCGTTGTATGCAGCAGCATGTTCCCCATTACGCGGCCCTTCCCAACAGCTGCCGTGAAAGCATCTTCACTTATCAGGGCTGGCGCGATGTTTATGACGCCCAGTGTCTGTATCGCCATGGCTGGGTTCGGTCGTAACGGCTGACCAGCTTTCATCGAGCAGTGCCACGGAAGGCGGCGGGGCTTTGGCCTCGTCGCCTTTTTGTTGTCTCCGACGGGCAGGCATGGTCTCTGGCCCTATGACAGATGGACCAGATTTCAGCTTCGAGATGCAAATCGGTGGCCGCGTGGCCGGTGTCGATGAGGTTGGCCGCGGCCCCCTTGCCGGACCAGTGACTGCCGCCGCCGTCGTTTTGGACCCCGGTGCGATCCCCGAGGGGCTGAACGATTCCAAGAAATTGACGGCACGAAAACGCACTGCGCTTCTGGAGGTGCTTTTGGAAAGCGCCGAGGTATCGCTTGGGTGGGCCAGTGTCGAAGAGATTGACGCGCTGAACATCCGAAACGCCACCTTCCTCGCGATGACCCGCGCTTTGGCGGGGCTCGCTGCGGTCGATCACGCGCTGGTGGATGGCAACGCGCTGCCGCCAGATCTGCCCTGCCGGGCAACAACCATCATCAAGGGCGATGGCCGAAGCCTGTCGATTGCCGCGGCATCAATTGCGGCAAAAGTGGGGCGAGATGAGCACATGATGGCGCTTTCAAGGCAATTTCCTGGCTATGGTTGGGAACGCAACGCGGGCTACCCCACAGCCGATCACAAACAGGCGCTTCTAGATTTGGGGGTGACCCCTCACCATAGACGCAGCTTCAAGCCCGTCCACAACATCTTGTATCAAGGAAAATCTCTAACCTCCTGATTCAAAAAAGAAATTGACGGCGAATCACCTTTGACTCATCCTTAAGGGACAAGTGAGTGCCCGAAAGAGGCGCCAAGTCAGAGGCAGTAATGACCAATAAACCACAAGCAACGGGGGCGTCCGCGCTTCCGCTAAACACCATATTATCTGGGGACTGCATCGATGCGATGAACAGTCTGCCGGAGGCATCCGTTGACCTGATTTTCGCGGATCCGCCCTATAACCTGCAACTCAAAGGCAACCTGCATCGCCCCGATAACTCCATGGTGGACGCGGTCGATGATCACTGGGACCAGTTCGACAGTTTCGCCGTCTATGACCGCTTCACCAGGGAATGGCTGAAGGCGGCGCAGCGGTTGTTGAAACCCAATGGCGCGATCTGGGTCATTGGCAGCTATCACAACATCTTCCGCGTCGGGGCCGAGCTTCAGAACCAGGGCTACTGGATTTTGAATGACGTCGTGTGGCGCAAGTCCAATCCGATGCCAAACTTTCGGGGCAAGCGGCTGACCAACGCACATGAAACGCTGATCTGGGCCTCGAAATCGGAAGGTGCGAAATACACCTTCAACTACGAGGCGCTCAAATCGCTGAACGAAGGTGTGCAGATGCGGTCTGACTGGGTTCTGCCGATCTGCAACGGGCATGAGCGTTTGAAGGATGAAAAGGGCGACAAGGCCCATCCGACACAAAAGCCCGAAAGCCTGCTGCACCGCATTCTGGTAGCCACCACCAATCCCGGTGACGTCGTGCTGGACCCGTTCTTTGGCACAGGCACCACCGGTGCGGTCGCCAAGAAACTGGGCCGTGACTATATCGGGATTGAGCGTGAGGCGGCCTATCGCGACGTTGCCGAGAAGCGCCTGAAATCCATCCGCCGGTTCGACCGCACCTCGCTTGAGGTCACGACCTCCAAGCGCGCTGAACCGCGAATTCCCTTTGGACAGCTGGTGGAGCGTGGCTTGCTGAACCCGGGAGAGGAACTGGTCAGCCCGCGCGGCAAGGTCGCCAAGATCCGGGCCGATGGTACGCTTGTTGTCTCCAACACCAAGGGTTCCATCCACCAGGTTGGGGCAAAGCTGGAAGGCGCGCCGTCCTGCAATGGCTGGACTTACTGGCACTTCCGGCGCGAGGGCAAAACCGTGCCGATTGATATCCTGCGCCAGCAGGTCCGGTCCGAACTAAGCGGCTGAGAACTCCAAAAATTACCGCCCGTGCCTGTGGCCTGAACGGTCCTGGCACGACACCTCTCCCCGCCCGCGGCAACGCGCTGGCGGGGCTTTTTCACGTCACTGTGACTGGACTTTGGAAATTCTACCTACTAGTTGGTAGGCATGACCATGAAAGCCGACCTCTTGAACCACGCCGAAACCCTGGCCCGTAGCCGGGGGATTGATGCGTTCAGCTATGCCGACCTTGCAGCCGCTACCGGAATTCGCAAAGCCAGTGTCCACTATCACTTTGCCACCAAGGCCGATCTGACGCTTGCCCTGATCGAGGACTATTCGGCGCGGATAATCGAGGCGCTCGGCCACGTCGTAGATCAAAGCCCCAATGCGGCCTCTGCTCTTGCCGGTTTCCTATCCCTCTATCGTAGCGCACTTGGAGATGGCGACAGCCTGTGCCTCTGCGTGGCTTTCAGCGCGTCGACCAACAGCTTGCCAGCGACCACGCTGGCGCGGGTCGAATCCTTTCGCCATGACGTCACGGATTGGCTGGTTGGCCAGTTCCAGCGTGCACGCGAGGATGGCTCCGTTCACGCGGTGATCGATCCCCGGAAAGAGGCCGCAGCGCTTTTTGCCCTTGTCGAAGGCGCACAGCTCGTTGCCCGCGCCTCGCGCAATCCTGACCGCTTCACCGATGCGGTTTCGCAATTCAATGACCGACTGATAACGGGAGCTCCTCAATGAAACTGAATGCCGATTTCTCCGAACGCGTGGTCATCCGGCCTGAAGATTATGCCTGGGTCGACTCCCCCGCATCTGGCGTTCAGCGGATGATGCTGGACCGGATCGGAGACGAGGTTGCCCGCGCCACAACCATCGTGCGCTTCGCCCCGAACAGCAGGTTTGATCCGCATTCCCATGGCGGAGGAGAGGAGTTTCTGGTGTTGGAAGGTGTGTTCTCGGACGAACATGGCGACTACCCGGCAGGCACCTATGTGCGCAACCCGATCGGCACAGCGCATCGGCCCCATATCGGGCCAGAGGGCTGCACGATTCTGGTCAAGCTGCACCAGTTTGCGGACACGGATACCGAGCAAAAGGCCATCGCGACCCATGAGGAACCCTTCTTTCCCGGCTCGCGCCCCGGATTGACGGTGCTGCCCCTGCATTCGCATGAAACGGAAAACGTCGCGCTTGTCAGATGGGCGCCGGGCACTCGGTTTGCCGATCACGCCCATTGGGGCGGGGAAGAGATTTTCGTGATCGAAGGCACCTTTCAGGACGAGCATGGCGACTATCCCGCTGGCACCTGGATCCGTAGCCCGCACCTGTCACGCCACAATCCATGGTCAGACGAAGGCTGTCTGATCTATGTGAAGACAGGCCATCTGGCGGACATGGCGGCCTAGCACTACCCGCGCGGCATCGGCGTGTGACCCTTGTTGTAAGCCCGCCAATCGGTGATCTCGGGGTAATACATCTGCCGCCATTGGCGCACGCGCGGGTTCATGTGCTTGCGCCAAAGCGGAGGAAACAGGGCAATCGCGGTCATCGCCGGGTATCCGAGCGGCAGTTGCGGTGCTTCGGCCTCGGAATAGGTCTGCAACAGCGGGAAGCGGCGGCTCGGCTTGTAGTGATGGTCCGAATGGCGTTGCAGGTTGATCAGCAGCCAATTCGATACCCGGTGCGAAGCGTTCCAGCTGTGACGTGGCTGGACATGCTCGTATTTGCCATTGCCTAGAAATTTTCGGGTCAGGCCGTAGTGTTCGATGTAATTCGTCAGCTCCAGAAGTGTCACAGCGATGAAGGCCTGGAACAGGAATAGGCCAAGCCCGGGCCATCCCCCGATCAGCAGCACGACCACGATCATCGCAGCCTGCAACGCCCAATAGCGCCAGAACGGGTTGGCCGCGTCATGCCAGGGCCGCCCCTTCCGTGCCAGCATTGCCTTTTCCGCCCGGAAGGCGGATCGCGGGCAATCGCGCAGAACCCGCCAGAAGAAGCGGTGGAAGCCCTCGTTATAGCGCGCGGTCACAGGGTCACGGGGCGTGCCCACATGGATGTGGTGAACCAGCAGGTGTTCGCTGCGGAAATGGCTGTAGAGAACCGAGGCCATCAAAAGATCGCCTAACCAGCGCTCCAGGTTGTTTTTCTGGTGCATAAGCTCATGCGCGTAGACGATGCCGATGCCCCCCGACATGACGCCTACCCCGTAGAACAGTAGAAGCTTCTCCCAAGTGGCGAGATGGCTGGAGTGTGTGGCGTACCAGATCAGCGACAGGACGGTCACGATCTGCACCGGGAACCAGATCAGCGTGACAAGCCGATACCAGAACATCCCGTCCTCGGGCGTTTCGGGATCGGGGTTTTCCTGGTTGAGGCCGGAAACAGCATCCAGAAGCGTCGTCAGCCCGATCGCATAAAGCGGCAGGACCAGCAGCGCCAGCCCCCCGGCCCAGGCCCCGAACACCGCCAGCGGCACCAGCAGGACCGACATCCAGAAGGGCAGGGCGTTTTGCAGTTTGGCAACCTGAGAGGCAGGGATCATCATGGGGCCTTTGTGACTGAGCTGTCGGATACTGGTTACATGCAAACCTGAAAACGGGTTAAACGCAGTCTTGCGCATGAGGCAGCGTATCTCAATCCTCTGGCCACGCACCTTGCGCAAGGTCAAAGGCTTTGCGCATCACCGTGGGCAGGTTGGCAGGGCGGAACGCCGCGCGTGGCAGGAACTCTCCCCGGTCCGGTTTGGCGGCACTCACCGTGGCGAGTCGCAGCGCAAGGCGCAGGTGAAAATGAGTGAATGTGTGACGCACTTCCAGCCCGGGATCGTGCCAATCAGCTTGCAGCGGCGGGGCTTCTTGCGGGGTATCCTCGGTCCAGTCCGATCCGGGCCATCCCAGCATCCCGCCTAGCAATCCTTTCTCGGGCCGCGTTTCCAGAAGCCAAGCGCCATCCCTGCTGCGGGCCAGGTAGGCAATGCCGAACCGGGTGGGCTTGGCCTTCTTGGGGGACTTGCGGGGCAACTCGGCGGCGATGCCTTCGGCCCGTGCCTGGCAGGGGTCGCGCAACGGGCAGAGTCCGCAGGCGGGATTGCGGGGCGTGCAGATTGTCGCGCCAAGGTCCATCACCGACTGCGCATGGTCGCCGGGGCGCCTTTGCGGTGTCAGTCGTGCAGCGTGAGACTTCAAGACCGGCTTCACTTCCGGCAGCGGTACGGTTTCCGCAAAGAGCCGCGACATGACTCGCTCCACATTGCCGTCCATCACGGGAGCGGGCCGATCAAAGGCGATGGAAGCGATGGCAGCGGCGGTATAGGGCCCGATGCCGGGCAAAGTCAGCAAAGCCTTTTCGGTATCGGGGAAACGCCCTCCATGCTGATCCGCCACCGCGCGCGCGCATTTCAGAAGGTTGCGGGCGCGGGCGTAGTAGCCAAGACCGGCCCACTCGCCCATGACCTCTGAATCCGCCTCGCCTGCCAACGCCTCAACCGTCGGCCAACGTGTTGTAAAGCGGTGGAAATAGTCCTTTACGGCGGCGACGGTTGTCTGTTGTAGCATGACCTCTGACAGCCAGACCGCGTAAGGATCGGGCCTGATACCCGCAGCGCGATCCGCCGGTCCCACCCGCCATGGCAGCTCTCGGGCATGTCGGTCGTACCAGTCCAGCAGGACGGTGCTGTAATCTTCGTCACGCAAGTTTTATGTCCCTGCCCGTTGCTGACCCATTGGTTCCCCCGCTCAGGAAGGATAGATTAAGGGGGAAGAAAGGAAAGCCAATGTCCGCAGCCCGGCCCACAATGCCGCCCAAGTCCCCCCGCCGCAAGCGCGGGTTCGAGGCCGCGTCCAAGCTGGTCGCCGGGCATCTGCGTGGCCCGCTGGAAAAGCGCGGGTTTTCTGAGGCTAAGCTGATCACTCATTGGCCCGAGATCGTGGGCGAGGAGATTGCCGCCAGCGCCATGCCAGTCAAGATCCGCCATGCCCATGGCGGGATCGGGACAACGCTGGTTCTGCTGACCACGGGCGGCCATGCGCCTTTGCTTGAGATGCAGAAAGACACGATCCGCCAAAAGGTGAATGCGTGCTACGGCTATAACGCCGTCAGCAAAGTGCAGATTACCCAAACCGCCCCCACCGGTTTTGCCGAAGGGCAGGTACAGTTCACCGCCCGGCCAAAACCCAAGCGAGAGCCGAGCCCCGAGATTCTGAAAGCCGCCGAGGCGGCTGCAGCCCCGATTCACGATGAACGTCTGAAAGAGGCGCTTGAACGCCTGGCCCGGAACGTTCTAACCAAGAACACCTGTTGAGGAGAGCACTCATGTCCCGCACCCTTATTCTAACCGCACTGTCCGCTGTGATGGTGGCACTTGGGGGTTACCTCTATCTGACTGCATCGCAGTCGGTGAGCCAGACCACAAGCCAACCGCTGATGGCCGCCAGCGCCCAAGAGGCCGGAAATGGCGACGCCGCCTCTGCCGACGCGGAAGAAACCGCCGCGCCCGAGGTGATCGAGATGGTCATGGGCGACGAGGATGCCCCCATTACGGTGATTGAATATGCCTCGTTTACCTGCCCGCACTGCGCGCGCTTCCATGAAGAGGTCTACCCCGGCCTGGTGGAAAACTACGTCGATACCGGTCAGATCCGCTTTGTCATTCGGGAGATCTATTTTGACCGTTACGGTCTGTGGGCCGGCATGGTCGCCCGTTGTGGTGGCCCGCTGCGCTATTTCGGCATCTCCGAGATGATCATGGAAGAGCAGCGCGAATGGGTTCAGGGCGAACCGGCTGAAGTTGCCGCCAACCTGCGCCGCCTTGGCCTGCGTGCAGGGCTGACCAACGAGGCATTGGATGTATGCCTGACCAATAACGACATGGCTCAGGCGATGGTCACGCTCTCGCAGGAGCAGGCCGAAGCCGATGGTGTTCAGGGCACGCCCAGCTTCGTCATCAATGGCGAAATGTATTCCAACATGGGCTACGATGCCTTTGCCGAATTGCTCGACGGGCTGATCGCTGAAGCCGCGGAATGAGCACACCGCTTGAAGGGCTCAAGGTACTTGAGCTTGCACGTATCCTGGCCGGCCCCTGGGCCGGTCAGACTTTGTCGGATCTTGGCGCCGAGGTGATCAAAGTTGAAAGCCCGGCTGGCGACGACACGCGCCAATGGGGGCCTCCGTTCATTGAACGTGATGGTGACAAAACCGCCGCCTATTTCCATTCCTGCAACCGGGGCAAACAATCTGTCTTTGCAGATTTTCGCACACTGGAAGGGCAAGAGCTTGTCCGCAAGCTTGCCGCAGATGCAGACATTCTGATCGAGAATTTCAAGCTTGGCGGTCTGGTCAAATACGGGTTGGATTATGAAAGTCTATCCAAGATCAACCCAAGGCTGATCTATTGTTCAATCACCGGCTTCGGGCAGACCGGCCCCTATGCGCATCGCGCGGGGTACGACTATATTATTCAAGGCATGTCAGGTCTTATGTCGATCACAGGCGACCCGGACGGGCAACCGCAGCGTGTCGGGGTTGCAGTGACGGATCTGTTCACGGGGCTGTATTCAGTCAACGGAATTCTGGCAGCGCTCTATCAACGCGAACGAACCGGGAAGGGCCAGCACATTGACATGGCGTTGCTGGATTGTGCGGTGTCGATCACGGCCAATCAGGCGATGAACTATCTGGCAACCGGCACGCCGCCGGGACGAACGGGCAATTACCACCCGAACCTGACACCTTATCAGGTGTTCGATTGCTCAGACGGTTTCATCATCATCGCCACAGGCAATGACGCTCAGTATCGGCGGCTCTGCGGGATTTTGGGGTTAGAGGACATGGCGCAAGCGCCAGAGTTTCTGACCAACGCCGACCGAATTGCGAATCGCGAAGCAATGATCGCCCGCTTGATGGGCCGCACCCGTCAGCGCAGCAAAGCCGATCTGTTGGCTGCCTGCGAAGCCGAGGGCGTACCTGCCGGGCCGATCAACGATATGGCCGAGGTGTTTGAAGATCCACAGGTTCAAGCCCGCGGAATGCGGATCGAACCCGAAGGCGTGCCGGGCGTACGGTCTCCATTCCGGTTTTCGGACGCTGATCTAAAACTGAACCAGGCTTCGCCGAAGCTAGGAAAGACCTAGCTTTATAGCTTCCGGGGGGGGATCAAAAAGCTGTTCAAGAGACTATCTCGACGCCAGAATACGCTGTTTGTCTTTCCGTCGCTTGGCGGTCAAGCGGCCTACTTTGGGCATCTGCAGCAGGCGCTTGGGGGTGATTTTGACCTGCTCAGCCTTGAGCGGGTTCGAGAGTCTGGACTGTATCCCCGTCACCCCGACCAGATCAGCCGGTTGCATCTTGAACAGATCAAGGCATCGGGCGTATCTGCCCCCTATTTTCTGATAGGTCATTCCTACGGCGGGCAGGCAGCGTATTATACTGCGGTCGCTTTGCAGAAAGCTGGCGAAGAGGTCGCGTTCGTTGGTGTCATTGACGATGAAGCAGATGTTCATCGGCGCCGGTTCAACATCAACCAGGCCCCGTGTGTTGGGGAGGATCCAATTGCATCCGGCCGCCAGGTCATAGATGCGAACCCGCTCTATCGCTTCTCTGGGAAAGTCACCTTGATCAAGTCTGATATCGGGACAGGCGCCCGGCTGTCCGGCCCTGCCTGTGATTGGGATTTCCTTACCGATGGAGGGGTAGAGGTATTTGTGGAGCCGTACACCCACACAGGCATCGTTTCAGCGGCTGCAATAAACGAATGGGCGCCAAATCTGCACGTCGCGCTCGACCTGGCCGCAGGGCAGAGAGCCAGCTATTCCGGCGATACTGCCCCTGACTTTTTTCCTTCACGGCTGAAAGAAGTGCCCGAAGCGGCCTTCGAGGCCTTCAGATATTCCAAATCAGGTGATCTTGCCGCGGAGATCGACGGGTATCAGCGGGCGTTGGCTTTGAATCCCAAAGCGCCGGACTGGATTGCTGTCAATCTTGCGGCGGCCCTAAGGCAGAACGGTCAGATTGATGAGGCGATCGCGGTGCTTCAGTTCGCGACCCAGGATGCGGATAAGTTGGGGAATGCACATTTCGAACTGGTCGGCCTTCTCAGTGCCGCCAGCCTCCACGCGGATCGCGTTCGTTTGGCAGAAAGCATTGTCTCAATGCCATCGGACTCTGCAACAGAGTGGCATTTCAAAGGGATACTTCTGGAGCAGTGCCAAAGAGTTGGCGATAGCATAGCGGCATATTGCAAAGCGATTGAGCTCGCCCCCGAGAAAACCGACAGCCGCAGCCGTTGCGTCAGCCTTATGCAGAAAGAGGAGCGCATCGCTGAAGCGAAAAAGGTTGTCGAAGATGGCCTGAAACTGGATCCGGAGTCCGGGTTTCTGAACACGCTGCTAGGGGAAATACAACTAGCCTATGGGTGCAGCGACGACGCAGAAAAGACGTTTCGCCATGTGATTGAGACCGATCATTCCGTGGTACGTGCCGTAATGTCCCTGGCCCGAATGCTGATTGATGCATCCCGGCTTGATGACGGGGATGAGCTGATCAAAGAGACCCTGAAACGACATCCCGGCAATCCGGGGCTACATCTGATTGATGCGGAAATTCACGTTTTGAGGGGGGACAAGGCACAGGCGGAAATCGCCTTCCGGCGGGCGATCGAGCTTCATAAGGAAGGCATCAGTGGCTGGGTCGGTTTGGCGAAGTTGATGCTTAGCGATCAAAGACACGGTGAGGCATTGGAATTGCTGCGCAGTGCACCGCAACAGGTAAAGCAAAGCGTTGCGGTGCGGATGCAAGCCGGAGAAATCGCGTTGGCAAATGCGATTACGTGAAAGCGACCGGTCTTAGCCGAGAACCCGATCAAGCGCGGCGTCCAGAGGGTCTGGATTGTCAAACCGCAACCTGACCGGCACCGTCAGCACCTTTGGCCTGAAAGATCTGGGCAGGCGCACGGCGTCCTTTTCAGTCGTGACCAATTGCGCGCCCAGGGCGAAGGCATCTTGTTCCAACCGGGTCAGCAGGGCATCCGTCAAAAGCTGGTGGTCCGAGAGGGGTTCTGCCCGCAAAACGTCTGCCCCCATGGATCTTAGCGTTGCAAAGAACTTCCCAGGATCTCCGATTCCTGCAAAGGCCAACACCGGCAGCCCTTCGAACGGCATACCGGTTGGCAGCGGCTCTAGCCTGCCCTTGATATGTGGCAGGGAGATCTGTCCACCCCAGTCTTTCTGAAACCGGGTCTGTGCAGCTGAGGGTCCGATGGACAGGACCAGATCAGCGCGCGCAAGGCCGGTGGCGACGGGTTCGCGCAGGGGGCCGGCGGGGATGGTCTTGCCATTCCCGAACCCGCGCCCGGCATCGACGACGATGATGGATAAGTCCTTGTGCAAGTCGGGGTTCTGAAACCCGTCATCCATCAAGATAACCTCCGCGCCGGCCTGCACGGCGGCATCTGCCCCGGCGGCGCGGTTCTTGGCGACCCAGACCGGCACGAAAGCCGCAAGCAGAAGGGGTTCGTCGCCAACGCGTTCAGCACGATCATTGGCCTCGTCCACCCGATGCGGACCCTCGACCGATCCGCCATAGCCCCGGCTGACAACATGGGCGGCAATGCCGCGTTCCTTCAGTCGCTCGGCCAGTGCGATTACGGTCGGGGTTTTTCCGGTGCCACCTGCATTCAGATTGCCGACGCAGATCACCGGAACGCCCGCGCGATGTGGCGTTACCTTGCGCAGCCGCCGGGCAGTTGTCCCGGCATAGAGCTTACCGAGTGGAGACAGCAGAAGGCTCAGTAGCCCCGGTTTTCTATGCCAGAACCCCGGCGCCTGCATCAGTTTGCCGTCAGCCGCGGGGTGCGGTCCAGATGGTCGAACAGCATGTCGAGCGCCTTGTCGGTGACCTCTGCTCCGGCGGAGCAGACCTCCCATGCGGCATGGGCCATCTCGGCGGCGCGGTCGGGGTTCAACAGGTCATTCACGGCTGCCGCGAGTGAGTCTGGCGAAGACACTAGACGCGACGCACCTGCCTCGGACAGCCGCTGGAAGATGTCGACGAAGTTGCTGACATAAGGCCCATGCAAAATGACCGAGCCGAGCGCTGCCGGTTCAAACGGATTGTGACCGCCAATGGGTTCCAGCGACCCGCCAACAAAGCTGATCGGCGCGAGGCGGTACCACAGACCAAGCTCCCCAAGGGTATCGGCCAGATAAACCGCTGTGTCAGAGTCGGGCTGTTCACCTGCGCTGCGGCGGGCAAAGCTGCATCCGCACGCTTCGATCAGGGCAGCAATCTCGTCGCCACGATGCGGGTGACGGGGAACAAGCACCAGAAGAAGGCGCGGGTTGACCCGCAGCGCCTGCTTATGAGCGTCGAGGATCTTCTGCTCCTCCCCCTGATGGGTCGAGGCCGCCAGCCAGGTCGGTCGCCCGTTCAACTGCCGGGCCAGCCCGGCGCGGACTGTTTCATCGCAAGGTAGCGCCGCGGCCCCTTCTTTAAGCGTGCCGGTGACGTAGAGCCTTTCACCCGGCAACCCGAGATGCCGCAGGTAGGACGCGGTCAGATCGTCCTGAACATGCGCCTCATCGAACCGCTCCAACAGGCTGCGGACCATGCCGCGCAAAAAGCGCCAGCGGTCGTGGCTTGTCTTGGACATGCGCGCATTGATGATGACCATCGGAATGGCGCGCGCCTTGGTTTCCACGATCAGGGCGGGCCAAAGCTCGCTTTCCGTCCATACGGCCAGGGTCGGGCGCCAGTGATCAAGGAACCGGCGCACATAGGGCAGGGCGTCAACCGGAATGAATTGATGAAACGCTGACTCCGGCAAACGTGCCGCCATGACCTGTGCCGATGTGACCGTTCCAGTTGTCACAAGAAAATTCAGGTCCGGCCGTTCCTCAGACATGCGGCGGATCAGCTCTAGCAGCGACAGGGACTCTCCGACGCTGGCAGCGTGAAACCAGATCAGATCGCCCTCTGGCCGTGGCATCCCGGCGATACCGCGCCGCTCGTCGATGCGATCGGGGTTTTCCTTGCCCGCGTCCAGCCGCGCCGAAAGTTTCTTCTCGGCGAACCGTGTCGCACGGGCCGAGAAGGCCATATAGGCCGCAAGCGCAGGGGAAAACCGCATCGAGGGGGTGCCTTCAGCTGTCAAGCTCTTCGGTTGGGGACGCCTCGCGCTCTTCGTCGCGCAGGCGGTGAATATGGGCGATGTAGTAACGCATATGGGCATTGTCCACGGTGCGCTGCGCTGCGTCCTTCCAGGCATCATAGGCGCTGGCGTAGTCGGGGAACATGCCGACGATGTCTATAGCGTCGACATCTTTGAAGGCGCTCTTTGTCGGGTCGATCAGCTCTCCGCCGAAAACAAGGTGCAGGCGTTGTGTCATGGGGGCCTCGGGGGTTGGTGCCACAGGTTGGCGGCACCCTAGGGATTTGCGGGCAGGGGTCAAGCCGACCGGCCGTCGCGCGATGATTGAGCCGGGATGCGGCCAATGTGGCTGCACGAAAACGCGCCCCCGAGAGTTCCCGGAAGCGCGCAGATCATGTTTCAATAGGCTAGCCCGTCAGTGGAACTTGCGGATCTCGCCCGACTTCAGCCGCGAGAGATAGCTGTCCAGCTCGCGCTTGACGATCGGCATCAGCAGGTAAAGTGCGATGATGTTGACCACGGCCATGGCAAAGATCGCCGCATCCGAGAAATCGATCACCGGACCAAGGCTGGCGGCGGCACCGATCACCACGAAGATGCAGAAGATCACCTTGAACACCAGTTCCGTGGTCTTGCCTTCACCAAACAGGAAGGTCCATGCCTTGAGGCCGTAGTAGGACCAGCTGATCATGGTCGAGAAGGCAAACAGGATCACCGCGATGGCCAGCACGTACTGGAACCAGCCGAAGGCCGAAGAGAAGGCCGCCGAAGTCAGCGCCACGCCGGAATTGCCATCAACGGTCTGGATCATGCTGCCGCCTTCGTTCAGCAGGTAAAGACCGGTTTCAGGGTCGGATACCAGCTGTCCGGTGATGATGATCACCAGAGCGGTCATCGTGCAGATCACGACGGTGTCGATGAAGGGTTCCAGTAGCGACACGAAACCTTCGGTGATCGGTTCCTTGGTCCGAACCGCCGAGTGGGCGATTGCAGCGGAACCAACGCCCGCTTCGTTCGAGAAAGCGGCCCGCTTGAAGCCCTGGATCAGTGCGCCCACCATGCCGCCAGCGACGCCGAGCCCGGTGAAGGCCCCTTCAAAGATCTGGCCGAAGGCCCATCCGATCATGTCGGCATTCATCAGCAGAATGACCAACGCGGTTGCCACGTACATCACACCCATGATCGGAACGACCTTTTCAGTGACCTTCGCGATAGATTGCAGGCCACCCACGATCACAGCAAAAACGATGCCCGCGAAAATCACCCCGGTAATCCAGCCGGGGTAATCACCCACAACGTTGGTCAGCTGTGCATGGGCCTGGTTGGCCTGGAACATGTTGCCGCCGCCAAGTGCGCCAAGGATACAGAAGATCGAGAACAGGATCGCCATGGCCTTGCCGCCGGGCAGGCCACGTTCGGCAAAGCCCTTGGTCATGTAGTACATGGGGCCACCCGAAACGGTGCCGTCCTCGTATTCGTTCCGGTATTTCACACCGAGCGTACATTCGGTGAATTTCGACGCCATGCCCATCAGGCCCGCGAGGATCATCCAGAACGTTGCGCCGGGACCGCCAATGCCGATAGCGACAGCCACACCTGCGATGTTGCCCAGGCCCACAGTGCCCGACAGGGCGGTAGCAAGGGCCTGGAAGTGGCTGACTTCGCCCGCGTCGTTGGGATCGGAATAGTCGCCTTTCACAAGCGCGATGGAATGCGGGAACGCGCGGAACTGGATCAGTCCGAAATAAACCGTGAAGACGGTTGCCGCGACAACCAGCCA
Organism: Nioella aestuarii; assembly: GCF_050896395.1. Taxonomy (NCBI): domain Bacteria; kingdom Pseudomonadati; phylum Pseudomonadota; class Alphaproteobacteria; order Rhodobacterales; family Paracoccaceae; genus Nioella; species Nioella aestuarii. The sequence continues at coordinate 19,007 of NZ_JBPBBA010000011.1, forward strand.
GGCCACGATCCACGGAAAGGACGTGCCGGGGAAGGGGCTGAAGATGAAGTTGACGAACCAGCCTGTAGAATTCGCGAAAATCTCGTTCACGCGCTGGTCAATGGACTGTGCCATGGCGGGTGCGGATGCAGCCAGCCAGGCCGTCGCGGCAGTTGCCGCGGCCTTGTAATGCGTTTTCATGACGTGTCCTGTGGATGGATTATGGAACGATGGTCACAGCGACCGGCGCAACTTGCGCGAGGCTGCCCGCAACCGATCCGAACAGCCGCGACGACAGGCTGGAATGCCCTGTCCGGCCAATGACGATCTGATCGGCACCTTCTTCCTTGGCGATGCTGACCAGCGTTTCGGCGATATGGCCGTAGCGAAGGGCGGTCGAGACCGCGACACCGCTGGCTTTCACGCTTTCCACGACGGGGCTCAGGATCGCTTTCTCGGCGCGCTCCAGCTCTTCCCCGCGCCGCTTGTGACGCTCTTCCAGTTCTGTCGGGGTCAGGAAGGAATAGGGGGACCATTCCAGGACGTGGGCGATGAGAATCTCACCCCCGTTTTTGCGGGCTGCTTCGACAGCGAAGGTCAGGGCCGCGCGGGCACTTTCGCTGCCGTCGAACCCGACGACGATCTTATGGGACATTCATGCCTCCCTTAGGTTGTATTTGCCTCCTGCGAGACACCCATAAGATACCATCACCTGCACGAGAAAGATTCCCGTATTTCTTGCATAAGAAGAAAATTTGCGAAAAATAGATGTAAAAGTAGCTTGTTTAGGGAAAATTTCCGATGGACCAGTTGGACATGAAAATTCTTTCCGTCTTGCAGCGGGACGGCCAAATCTCCATGGCGAGGCTATCCGATCAGGTCGGGTTGTCTCTGTCTGCCTGCCATAGGCGGGTGAAACTTTTGGAAAGCACTGGCAAGATCGCGAATTACACGGCGCGGCTCAGCCGCAAAGCCGTGGGACTTGAAATTCAGATCTTCATCGAGGTCAAACTATCGAGCCAGAGGAAAGAGCACATCCTGGCCTTTGAAGAGGCGATCCGGCACATGCCAGAGGTATTGGAATGCCATATGATCTCGGGTGAGTTCGACTATCTCATTCGCCTCGCAGCCCGGAACACGGAAGCCTACGAAAAGCTCTATCGCGACCGCCTGTCAGAGATCCCGTCAGTCACGCAGATGAAAACGCTGCTCAGCCTGTCCACGGTCAAGGAGTTCCAAGGCTATCACCTGGAATAACGGTCAGGGCACCGGAAACGGCGCGCCGAATTCCCCGCACAGCGGCGTTTCGACAAACTCAGCAAGCGCTGAGCGGCCCTTCACAGTGGCCAGCGCAAGCGTCAGCTTGGCATAGGCCGCCTCCAGCGTCATGTCGCGCCCGTCGATCACCCCGTGATCCAACAGCACCGCCCCGGCCGCATAGTGGCCAAGCGATGTGCCGCCCGCCAGCGTTTCGCTGACTGCAACCACGGGAATGCCCCGGTCGGCGGCGCGCGCCAGTCCCTGTTCCAGCAGCGGATCGTCCGGCACGGTGCCGCTGCCGTAGCAGCGCAGGACGACACCATCGCTGTGGTCCATGGCAAAGCCCACCACTCGCATGTCACATCCGGGCGCAACCGGCACAACGGCAATTCGGGCGTGGCCGAACCGGTGCTGGCGGAGCGTTTCACCCTCGCGGCGCGGCGGGCGGTCCGACAGCATTGCGGAAAAGGCGTCGGGGGCGGAGCTGTGGATCTTGCGCGCCCGCGGCCCGCGCAGCAGCTTGCCCGCGAACTGAATCCAGACGCCGGGTTCAGCGGTTTGGGTCGCTTGAAGTGCGTCACCCAGGTTGGCCCAACCGTCACTGTCCGGCACGCTCAGCGGGATCATCGAACCGGTCAGGATCACTGGCGTGTTCAATCCCTCCAGCGCCATGGTCAGGGCAGAAGACGTGAAGGCCAGCGTATCGGTGCCATGAGTGATGAGGATCGCGCCGTGCTGATCGGCCCGCCCGACAATTTCAGTCGCCAGCCGGTTCCAGTCGGCAGGGGTTGCATTGGCGCTGTCGATCAAGGGATCCAGCCGGATGATCTCGACCCGCAGATCGGTCCCGCGCTCTGTCAGCAATTGCTCAACTGCGGCTTCCACGACCCCGAGTTCGGGTTTCAGTCCGCGACCTGTCGAAACCATCCCTATGGTGCCGCCGGTGTGGAGAAGCAGAATGCGTTTGCGTTGGTTCATGCCTGACCCCGTGTCATCATCTGGAAGCGGATGTTTGCGAGGTTGCTGTGGACCGTGTAGGGCATAGCGTCAAGGTCGCCATGGCCGCCATTTTGGGCCGGTCAATCCTGTTTGATCAGGGATCCCAGAAAGGCGCGGTCCTCTTCCGTCCAGCTTGACGGGTCTTCCCCATGGGCGACGACGGCATGCAGCTCCATCAGCTTGACGACTTCGTCTTCGGTAGACGCAGTGACCTTGCCGGGGCAACCCTCCATCCCGGGGTAATCCTTGCAGGCATATGAATAGCTATCGGCCATCAGTGGGTCTCCTTTCGGTTGAAAAATCAGAATTTCTCGAAACAGGGCAGCCCGTCATTTAGCGTGATCCAGGGCTGTTTGTGTGAGACGTAGACATGGTTTTTCGGGGTGACGATCGCGGGATCGTCCAGCGATGCTGCGGTGAACCATGCGTCCTTGCTCCAATCCTCGCCCTCAACCTCGTTTTTGGCGGCATAGGTCAGAGTGGTGCCGCAATCGCCGCAGAAGCCGCGATGGATGCCCTTGGTCTTTTCGCAGGTCTTGATGACCCCGCGCACAACCTCGAAGTTTTTGAGGGCGACCACTGCCCAGGTAACGAACGCACCGCCAAGGGCGCGCTGGCACGAGCGACAATGACAATGGGCCGAAAAGGTCGGTTCGCCGGAAATGCGATACCTGATGGCGCCGCAGTAGCAGCCCCCCTCGTGATGTGTGCGTCCCGCTGCCATCGCGTCCTCCGTGTAGCTTGTTTACGAACTGTTGGGCGCGGGGCCAGTTTGAGCAATTCAAAAAGAATGGCGATATGATAGAATATCTAAACAATGGATTGGCTGACACTTCCCCCTTTGAACAGTCTGCGCGCCTTTTCGGCTGTCGCCGAGTCCGGCAGTTTTAGCCGCGCGGCAGATCGGTTGAACGTGACACCAGCTGCCGTGAGTCAGCAGGTGCGACTGCTTGAAGATCGGTTGAATGTGGCACTCGTGACCCGCAGCGGTCGAGGATTGGCACTGTCGCCTGAAGGGGTCGCGCTGGCAAAGAAGCTGGATTCCGGGTTTGCCCAGATCTTCGCGGGTGTGGCCGAGTTGACAGAGGCGGAAGTCGCGCGCCCATTGCAAGTGACGATGTCACCTGCCTTCGCGACCGAGTGGTTTATGCCGCGGGTCACGGAGTTTCAAACAGTGCATCCTGAGATCCCTCTGGTTATCAATCCAACGGCAGAGGTGATCGAGCTGCGCCCCGGCGGTGTCGATGTTGCTATCCGCTATCACGATTTGCGTCGACCGAAGCCGGCCGTTCATTCCTTGGTTGTTTCCGACATGATTATCGTCGCGACTCCCGAACTGATCGAGGGTCGCGATGTCTCGACTCCCGCAGCCTTGGTGGCGTTACCTTGGCTGCAGGAACTCGGCACCAACGAGGCGGCGGGCTGGCTGACGTTTCACGGCGTCATACCCGAAACGCCTCTGACCGTGACAAACATGCCGGGTCACCTGATCATGGACGCTGTCAGGCGTGGGGACGGGATCACCTATTCGGCGCGGGCTTTCTTCCGCGAGGATCTGAAGGCTGGCCGGGTGGTGGCACTGTTTTCGGAATCCGGTTTCGGAAACTATTATGTCGAAACCGGAGATGGTCACCTTCGCCCCACTGTCCGCTGCTTCGTGAACTGGCTGATGAGACAGGCCGAAACCGTTCGTGCGTGACGTCGATCGCAGTTGAATCCGGTTTCTCTTTCTATCTGCGTCAAACTCCTGTATGTGGCCGCCCATCTGAGACGTGATGCCTTTGACCCCGGGCGCATGAATAGGATTGGGGTCGGCGGCAATGGGGCCGCCATGCAAACGGGAGACCCGGCAGGGGCTGGGAGTGCTCCCATCGAGGATACGATACATGTTCAACGTTACGACGAAATCCATGCAGTGGGGCGAAGAAACGCTTACACTGGAAACGGGTAAGGTTGCCCGTCAGGCTGATGGCTCGGTCATCGCCACGCTCGGTGAAACCTCGGTCATGGCCAACGTGACCTTCGCCAAGCAACCCAAGCCGGGGCAGGACTTTTTCCCGCTGACCGTGCACTACCAGGAAAAGTACTATGCCGCCGGTAAAGTGCCGGGTGGCTTCTTCAAGCGTGAGGCCCGCCCCACCGAGAAGGAAACCCTGACCGCGCGCCTGATCGACCGTCCGATCCGCCCGCTGTTCGTGCCCGGCTTCAAGAACGAAGTGCTGGTCATGTGCACCGTGCTGAGCCACGACCTGGTCAACGATCCTGACATCGTCGCCATGATCGCCGCTTCTGCTGCGCTGACCATCTCGGGCGCGCCGTTCCGTGGCCCGATTGCTGGCTGCCGCGTTGGCTTCGAGGACGGTGAATACGTTCTGAACCCGACGGTCGATGACATGCACGACCTGCGCAACAACCCCGATCAGCGTCTTGATCTGGTTGTGGCCGGCACCAAGAACGCCGTGATGATGGTGGAATCCGAAGCGTACGAGCTGTCCGAAGCAGAGATGCTGGGCGCCGTGACCTTCGCGCATGAACAGATCCAGCCGGTGATCGACCTGATCATCAGCCTGGCTGAAGACGCCGCGAAAGAGCCCTTCGACTTCCAGCCTGCCGATTACTCGGCGCTTTATGACGCTGTGAAGGCCGCCGGCGAGGAGAAGATCCGCGCCGCCTATGCCATCACCGACAAGCAGGAACGCACCACCGCTGTTTCCGACGCAAAGGCCGCCATCATCGAGGCCCTGACCGAGGAGCAGCGCGAGGACGAAAACCTCGGTTCCGCGCTGAAAAAGCTGGAAGCCGCCGTTCTGCGGGGCGACGTGGTAAAGACCGGCAAGCGGATCGACGGCCGTGCACTGGATACCGTGCGCCCGATCGTGTCTGAAACCGGCCTTCTGCCCCGGACCCACGGTTCTGCCCTGTTCACCCGTGGCGAAACCCAAGGTTTGGTTGTGACCACCCTTGGCACCGGCGACGACGAGCAGTTCATCGACGCGCTGCACGGGAACTTCAAATCGAACTTCCTGCTGCACTACAACTTCCCGCCCTACTCGGTCGGTGAAGCCGGTCGCGTGGGCCCTCCGGGCCGTCGTGAAATCGGTCACGGCAAACTGGCATGGCGCGCCCTTCAGGCCGTTCTGCCCGCCGCCACCGATTTCCCCTACACCATCCGTGTGGTTTCGGAGATCACCGAATCGAACGGCTCCTCCTCCATGGCGTCTGTCTGCGGCGGCTCGCTGTCGATGATGGATGCGGGTGTTCCGCTGAAGGCGCCGGTTGCCGGTGTGGCCATGGGCCTGATCCTGGAAGAGGACGGCGACTATGCGGTTCTGACCGACATCCTTGGCGACGAGGATCACCTCGGCGACATGGACTTCAAAGTGGCCGGTACCGAAAACGGCATCACCTCGCTGCAGATGGACATCAAGGTTGCGGGCATCACGCCCGAGATCATGGAAAAGGCTCTGGCGCAGGCCAAGGCCGGCCGGCTTCACATCCTTGGTGAAATGGCGAAAGCTATGACCGAAGCGGGCTCGTTCTCGATCCACGCACCGCGCATCGAGACAATGCAGATCCCGACCGACAAGATCCGTGAAGTGATCGGCTCTGGCGGTAAGGTCATCCGCGAGATCGTGGAAGTCTCGGGCGCCAAGGTCGACATCAACGACGACGGCATCATCAAGATCGCCAGCCCGAATGGCGAGGCCATCCAGAAGGCCTATGACATGATCCATGCGATCGTGGCAGAGCCGGAAGAAGGCCAGATCTACAAGGGCAAGGTCGTGAAGATCGTCGATTTCGGCGCCTTCGTGAACTTCTTCGGCAAGCGCGACGGTCTGGTGCACGTGTCCCAGATCGAGAACCGCCGCCTGAACCACCCCTCCGACGTTCTGAAAGAAGGTCAGGAAGTGTGGGTCAAACTTCTGGGCTTCGACGATCGCGGCAAGGTCCGTCTGGCCATGAAGATGGTCAACCAGGAAACCGGCAAGGAAGAAGCGCCGGACGCTGGCGAGTAAGCCCAAGCACCAGATACCTATCCATGACCCCGGAGATTTCTCCGGGGTCATTTTTTTGCCGAAGTTTTGGGAAAAACTGTGTAAAGATAAGGATAACGAGCAGACCTGCCCGCAAGAGCGCACACCGCCGGGGGTAGGGCAGAGAGGCAAAGAGATGAGCGGGCAGATCACGATTTGCATGACGATGGGGCTGCGCCCCGACTATCTGGAACAGACGATTGCAAGTCTCGGGCCGCAAATGCAGTTGCTGCCGATTGTGGCGATCAATGATTTCGGGGATGAGCCAACGAACCGGATGTTCGACAAGCTCTGCCCTCATGGCAAACGCATCGACCTCGGGGGTCGCGTGGGTCATCACCCCGCTGTAGACGCGATGTATGAGGCCGTGGATACGCCCTATATCTTCCATATCGAGGATGATTGGGAATTCTCGCGGACCGACTTCCTGCCAGAAGCCATCTCCCTGCTGGACTCCGACCCCTCGCTGACGTCGATCTGCGTGCGGGAACTGGATGACATGCCGATCGAACCGCAACGTGCGGCCCGCGTCACTTATGAGGAGGTTGACGGCGTTTCCTACGCGCTTATGACCCGCGTCCACATGCGCTGGTACGGGTTCACCTTCAACCCGCATGTGATCCGCCGCAGCACCTGGCAGGATCTTGGCGGCTATAGCCGCTTCGGCAAGGAAAAGGACATCTCGCGCCATATGCGCGAGGCGAGGCGGCATGTCGGATATCTGGACAACGGCGGGTGCCGTCATATCGGGGCGGAGCATTCCATTGCCCGCAAGTCCAACCCGCTGATGGCGGCTCAGGCCTGACAAAAATCCCCGGCAAGCGATGCCTGCCGGGGCTTTAAGCAAAAATCTGGTGCTAAAATCGTCTTGGGCAGAGCTTAGCCGACAAGCCCGCCATCGTTGCGCCAAACGGCCACAATGGAAGAACGGGCCAATTGGCCGTCACCATCGGGGAACGGGGCCGAGGGATGCTGAATGCCCACGAACATGGTACGCCGATCCGATGACCAGGTGATGCCCGTCACTTCCGAGCCGTTGGGGCCGGTCAGGAAGCGCACGATTTCACCGGTTTCCGGGTCACCGCAGAGCATTTGGTTATTGCCCATGCCCGCGAAATCGCCCTCGTTGCTGTCGTCACCATCGGTCTGGATCCACAGCAACCCGGCTGTGTCGAACATCATCCCATCGGGCGAGTTGAACAGGTTGCCAGCGTTGACGTTGTCCGATCCGCCATAGGCGTCGTCATGCACTTCTGGGTTCCCGGCCATCACGTACAGATCCCAGGCGAAGCTGTCCGACGCGTGATCGTCATCTGCCGGGCGCCAGCGCACGATCTGGCCATAGCGGTTGCCCGCGCGCGGGTTGACCGCATTCAGGTCCATCACGTCGCCGCCAGCGTTGGTACGCATGGTGCTGTCATCGTTGAGCAGCGCGCGGCGGCTGTTATTGGTCAGCGCGCAATAGGCTTCGACCGCGATCGGGTTCACGGCGACCCACTCGGGGCGGTCCATTGTGGTTGCGCCGACGGCAGAGGCGGCCATACGGGTGTGAACCAGGATTTCGACCTCGGACATACCGGTGGCTTCTGGGGTCAGGGCAACCCACTCACCGCTGCCATCCTCGTTGAAACGGGCAACATACAGCTGGCCATCATCCAGAAGGCCATCGGTGTTGCCGCCGGTCTGGTAGACGCCGTTGGACAGGAACTTGTACAAAAACTCGCCCCGTTCATCATCGCCCATATAGACGGCCACGCGGCCATCGGGGGCAATCGCGCAAGCGGCGTTTTCATGCTTGAAGCGGCCAAGCGCGGTGCGCTTCACCGGGGTGCTGTCCGGGTTCGACGGGTCGATCTCGACGATATAGCCGAAACGGTTGGGTTCGTTGGGTTCAGCCGAGATATCGAAGCGCGCATCGTGCTGTTCGTAGTTGTAGCGGCTTTCGAGGTTGATCCCGTAACGGCGGAACGCGGCGGGGCGTTCGAAGTTCGGATCGGTAGAACCGAAATAGCCGTTAAAGTTCTCCTCACAGGTCAGGTAGGTGCCCCAGGGCGTGCGGCCCGCGCCGCAGTTGTTCAGCGTGCCCAGAACCTGCGTGCCGGACGGGTCGGCCGAGGTTTGCAGCATCGCGTCGCCAGCGGCTGGGCCGGACAGGCGCATTTCGGTGTTGTGATGGATACGGCGGTTGAAGGGGCTATCGACAACGATCTGCCAGCCAGCTTCCCCATGGGCCACTTCCATTACGGTGACGCCTTGCATGTTCTGCAAAGTCAGCACCGCGTCGGCGGTCTCGATCTCGCCACCGCTCGCGGGAAGGTTCACCTCGGGGTTCACATATTCATGGTTCACGGCAATCAGCTCGTGGCCATCGACATTGAACAGCTCCATCCCGTCGGTGTTTTCCCCGAACACCCGATCAGAGGCTTCGACTGTCACGCCTGTGGCAGGGTCGAGCGTTGCGGGCGCGTCGGAGAACAACGGATCGCCCCACCGGGCCAACGGTGCCCAGGAATAACCTTCGGGCACATGGACGGTGAAATCGGTCTGAGCGGCAATGGGGGTGAAGGCAAAACGGCTTGCACCATGGCCCATGGCCAGAGCAGCGGTGGAATTCATCAGGCCCGCGCCCATGGCAGCAGCGCCAGAGCCGAACGCGACAAGGCCCGACAGGAAGCCGCGGCGCGACAGGGCGGCCTCGACCACGCGGTCAAAATCAGTTTCTTCGGGGCGGGGATCGTGATGTTCATCCCACTCGTCCCAGGACAGGTGGCTGAGATCGGAGTCTTTCATGGCGGCCTCTTGCGCGATGGTTGCAACTGCCGCGTTGGCTAGCGTGGGCCTGTCAAAGCTGTGTGACAGGTTTGAATCGTCTTTGTGAAACTCTCGGGTGTGATTGTTTACAGAAACGTTATCAAACAAAGACTTGCCCGCCCCGGCGAGGATCGGCCAAACTTCGTAACGATCAGAAAATTGCTAAAGGGGAGGGGTGCTGCCAATGCTGACCCGCCGACATTTCATTGCCTCAGGGGCCGCTTTGGCTCTGACTCCAACCATTGCCAGGGCGCAAGACGGCTGGCAGTTGTCCACGCGGTATGAACCGCAGATGGTTGACATCAATCCGGGATTCAGACCGGGCACGGTCCATGTCGATATGGGGGCACATTTCCTATATCTGGTACATGAAAATGACACAGCGCTAAGATTTGGCGTCGCCGTGGGCCGCGAGGGGCGGCAAGCCGTTGGCACATTCCGTGTTGGGCGCAAGGCTGAATGGCCAAGCTGGACGCCCACACCGGGCATGATAGCTCGCGAACCGCACCTCTATTCCCAGTTCGCTGGCGGCATGGAAGGCGGACCTGACAACCCGCTCGGGGCGCGGGCGCTGTACCTTTACACGGGTTATGGCGATTCGCTTTTGCGTATTCATGGAACACCGCAACCCTGGTCGATTGGCATGTCGGCCTCTTCCGGGTGCATCCGAATGGTCAATGATCATGTGGAGCAGCTTTATGACATGGTCGACATCGGTACTCGGGTAACGCTGCACGCGGTCTGATCCCTTTCGATCGCAAGAAAAAGGCCCCCAGTTTAACTCTGGGGGCCTTTTCTTTTGTCTCTGCTTGGGCGTTCAGCCCTTCAGCTTTGCCATGCGCAGATAGGGCAGTTTCTTGTCGATCGAGCCGTATTTGGCGATGGCGTCCTCATCGCTGACCGTCATAGGCACAACCACGTCAGCGCCCGGCGTCCAGTTCGCCGGGGTCGCGATGGTTTCACGTGCGGCCGTTTGCAGGGCATCAAGCGCACGCAGCACCTCGGCAAAATTGCGCCCCACGTTCATCGGATAGGTCATCGACAGTTTCAGCTTTTTGTCGGGACCGATGATGAACACGGTACGTACGGTCTGGCTGTCGGCGGGGGTCGGGTTGTCGGACAGGTAGTAGTCGGCCTGAAGCATATCGAAAGCTTTGGACAGTTGCAGGTCCTTGTCCGCCACGATCGGGAAGCCCGCTTTGGCGCCGCCCACGGCCTCGATATCGCCCTTCCACTTCACATGCTCTTCCACGCCATCGACGGAAATCCCCAACACCTTGGTGCCGCGCTTTTCCCATTCATCGGCCAGCTGCGCGACGGCGCCGAATTCGGTGGTGCAGACGGGCGTGAAGTCCTTGGGGTGGCTGAACAGGATCGCCCAGTTGTCGCCGATCCAATCATGCAGCGCAAAGCTGCCCTGATCGGTTTCGACGGTCAGGTTGGGGATGGTGTCGTTGATACGAAGTCCCATTTCGGTCTCCTGCGGGCTTGGTTTGAATCGTCATTAAAAAGAATAGGTGTTCTGGGCCCAGGATACACGGGCGCAGCCTAGAATGATTGCATAATAGGGATGGACATTCCGACGCAGCGCGCAAGCCGGAACACCCGTTCCCGGCACGCCGTCGCGTCACAAACAGAGGGCCTTGTCCTTGGCAGCAGTCAATGACAGGCTCCGCGCCGAACAAGGGAGACAGATCATGCCCAAGAGCACAGATTTCTACATCAACGGCCAGTGGGTGGCCCCAAGCCAACCCAATGATTTCGACGTCATCAACCCCTCGACCGAGGAAGTCTGCGCGACAATTTCGCTTGGTGGGCAGGCTGATGTGGATGCCGCAGTTGCCGCCGCACGCACCGCGTTTGAAAGCTATGCCTATACGTCCAAACAGGAGCGGCTGGACCTGATCCGCAAGGTGCTGGACGTCTACAAGGCCCGTGGTGAGGATATGGCGCAGGCGATCTCGACCGAGATGGGCGCCCCCATCGACATGTCGCGCAGTTCCCAGGTTACGGCGGGCAGCTGGCACATCTCGAACTTCATCAAGGCGCTGGAGGAATTCGAGTTCGAGCGCCCCCTCGGCGATCATGCCCCCAATGACCGTATCATCTACGAAGGCGTCGGCGTCGTGGGTATGATCACGCCGTGGAACTGGCCCATGAATCAGGTGACGCTGAAGGTGATCCCGGCGCTGGCAACCGGCTGCACGATGATTCTGAAACCTTCCGAGATTGCGCCTTTGTCGTCGTTGGTCTGGGCAGAGATTCTCGATGAGGCGGGCGTGCCTGCCGGTGTCTTCAACATGATCAACGGCGATGGCGCGGGCGTCGGGTCCGCGATGACAGCCCATCCCGGTATCGACGCGATCAGCTTCACCGGATCGACCCGCGCGGGCATCGCGATTTCCAAAAATGCGGCGGATACGTTGAAGCCCGTCCATCTGGAGCTTGGTGGCAAAGGCGCCAACATCATCTTTGCCGATGCGGATGAAAAGGCCGTGAAGCGCGGTGCGCTCCATTGCTTCAACAACTCCGGCCAGTCCTGCAACGCCCCCACGAGGATGCTGGTCCAGCGCGAGATTTACGATCAGGCCGTGGAAATCGCCGCCGCAACGGCAGAGGCGACCAAGGTGGGTCTGGCCAGCGAATCCGGTCGTCACATCGGCCCTGTGGTCAGCCAGATGCAGTTCGACAAGATCCAAGGGCTGATCGCAAAGGGCATCGAAGAGGGCGCGCGGCTGGTCGCCGGTGGCCTTGGGCGGCCCGAAGGCTTCAACAAGGGCTATTTCGTGCGCCCCACGGTTTTCGCCGACGTGAACAACGATATGACCATCGCGCGCGAGGAGATCTTTGGCCCGGTCCTGTCGATTATCCCGTTTGAAGATGAGGCAGAAGCTTTGGCAATCGCCAATGACACCGAATACGGGCTCACGAACTACGTCCAGACCCAGGATGGCGCCACGCGCAACCGGCTTGCACGGCGCTTGCGGTCTGGCATGGTCGAGATGAACGGGCAGTCGCGCGGTGCCGGCAGCCCGTTCGGTGGCATGAAGAAATCCGGTAATGGGCGCGAAGGCGGTGTCTTCGGGCTGGAAGACTTCTGCGAGGTCAAGGCGGTGTCGGGCTGGTCGTCTGAAGACGCCTGACGCGTAATCGTGGACAAACCTTTGCATCCGGGGGTATGACGCCTCCGGATGTTGTCTTTTGGGGTCTCCCGATATGCCAGAGCTGCCCCTGACTTTCGTGCCGGACACGGTTCTGAAACGCGATGTGTTCTCGGAAACCATCGCGGGGCATCTTGTAGAAGATCCATCCTGTAAAGTGGCCCTGCGCAAGCTGGATGGCGTGCCGATCTGGGCGCGGCCTTTGGCGTGGTTTCTGGCGCGCAAGGAAATTCGGGGCCTGCGGGCGGTGCAGGGGATAGAGGGCACCCCAGAGCTGTTGCGCGTGGACAAGGTCGGCCTGCTGCGCAGTTGGTCAGAGGGCACGCCGCTGCAATTGGCACGCCCCGTGGATCCGCTGTTTTATCGTGACGCCAAGCGCTTGCTTCGCCAGATGCGGCGTCGGGGAGTGACCCACAACGATATCGCCAAACCCCAGAACTGGCTTCGCACGCCACAGGGTCGCGCGGCGGTGATCGACTTTCAGTTGGCCAGCGTGCATCGCCGTCGGGGCGTGATGTTCCGAACGATGGCAAGGGAAGACCTGCGCCACCTGCTAAAGCAGAAACGCGCCTTTGCGCCCGATCTTCTGACCGCCACGGAACGCCGGATGCTGGCGCGCAAATCATTTCCGACGCGCATCTGGATGGCCACGGCCAAGCCTCTCTACAACACCGTGACAAGACGCCTGATGAATTGGTCGGATGGCGAAGGGACAGAGGACAGGATTGAACGAGATGGGCCCGCGATCCGTGCGGCGCTGTCCGGCAATGATGCGGTGCGCGATATTGCCCTATGCACCTATGCGCAGCCTGCCCGTGGGGTGGGGATCTATGCCTTTGTCGAAACCGATCTTGGTGCCGACACGGTCCGGGCATTGGTGTCCGAGGCTCAGGCAGAACTGGTTCAGCCGGTTAACTGCTTGCCCCGTCGCTCAGACGGCAGCCTGCGCAGCGATGTATTGCAGCTGATCGCCACGAACCGGTTGGATGATCTGGAAGAACTCCTGCGGCAAGAGCCTGATCTAGAGCCGCTTCTTTGCCCGATTGTCGCAAACCGGCTGAACCTTACCGACCGGGTGCTGCGGTAGAAACGGGCGTGGGAACGATCTTGAAAGATCGTTGAAAGGATTTTGAAAATCCTTCCCGGCGCGTCGTTCAGAACGGGGCTTTGACCGAGAAGGTGACGCCTTTGCCACCATCGGGATGCCTCAGGCGCAGGCTTTCAGCGTGCAGCATCAGCCGAGGAAAATCGAGCGCAGGACCTGTGGCGTAGAACGGGTCGCCCAAGATGGGATGCCCAAGCTCTCGCATATGGACGCGCAGCTGATGCGACCGTCCGGTGCGCGGGTAGAGCCGCACCCGGGTCTCACCATCACCGACGCGCATGACCCGCCATTCGGTCTGTGCCGGTTTGCCGTTTTCATGATCGACCATCTGCAGGGGCCGGTTGGGCCAGTCCACGATCAGCGGCAGGTCGACCTCTCCGGTCTTTTCCGTCATCTGGCCCCAGACCCGCGCCACGTAGGTTTTCTTGGTCTGCCGTTTCTCAAATTGCAGACCCAGGTGCCTCTGCGCATGAGGGGTCAGGCCAAAGATCATTACGCCCGATGTATCCATATCCAGCCGATGCACCAGCAGCGCCTCGGGGAAGGCCTCCTGCACGCGGGCGATCAGGCAATCGGACAGGTGTTCACCCTTGCCCGGCACGGACAAAAGCCCGCTCGGTTTGTTGACAAGCAGAATCTCGTGATCGTGATGCAAGATATCCAGTGGATCCTGCGGGGGGCGGTAGTCGAGCGGTTTCATGGCCCCGGTTTATTGGCTGTGGCGCCGTTCCGAAAGACCTATTCCAGGCTGCCTGCCCGCAGGGCTATGATCACCGACGGTGTCATGATTCCGATGAGGGACAGGATCCACAGGTATCTGGCCCCGCGATGTGACGGATCCTTCAGCCAGGCGCCCAAGGCGGACAGGAAGGAAAACGGGCCCGGAAACATCTGCCCTGTATGCCCGGCGGCAATCGCGCGGATCTGGAAGATGGCCCGGAAGGACAGCATAGCCCACAGTGCGAAACAAAGCCCCTGTGCGCTCAGAAGAATGAGAATGCTGTTATCCATGGCGTCCCTCTTTCCTCGAACTTAGTCCAATTGAACGCGTTTTCCCGACCGCTGTTAAGCCCAAAGTAACCGACACCATGCAGTCTGATCGGGCTGTGGGGGCGTGAACCAACAGGTGAACGTCATGATCAATACCAAGTCGGAAATCCGCGTCCTGAAACTCAAGGAAACCCATCCAGAGGAAATCGACCGCGCCAGCGATGCACAGACCATGTTCCGCATCTGGTCACTGCTTGGCGGACAGGCGCAGATGCGGGACCGGACAATCGGAAACCGCGTTCTGGGCTGACCGAACCTCTCCTGCCCCGACAGTTTCCGGGGCAGGCATTTGCTGCGACGATAATGCGTTCCATCTGCGCTGGACCTGCCTACGCGGAAATGAAACCTTTCCTCCGACGCGACACCGGAGGATGAGATGCGCGATTGGGCGGGAATGCGATACTGGCTGTTGGGGGCAGATACCCCCCTTGGCGCTGCATTGGCCGAGAAGCTCAGCCGTGCCGGTGTCTCGCTGGTTCTGTCAGGTCGCGATCAGGGTAGGCTGGAAGACTTGATGGTCACTCTTCCGGGGCGGGCCAGCTACATTCCCCTCGATATCACCCAGGAACAGGGGCTCGAAGACGTTGCCATCGAGCTGGGAACGATCAACGGCCTTGTCTACGCGCTGGACGAACACTGCCGGGCAAGTTCCGAGCACTGGAACGCAGCGGGAGTCGGCAGAGTGATATCCACCAATCTGACCGGAATCGCCAATGCGCTTGGCATCGCGCTGCCGATCTTCGCGGGGCGCGGGCACATCGTGTTGCTCGACAGTCTTGCCGGGATCGGCGGGGCGCCCGGGCAGGCGGGCTACGCGGCCTCTAAGGCAGGTGTGCGCCTGTTGGCGGAATCGTTGGCGGTCGATGCAAAGGGGACAGAGCTGGCCGTGCAATTGGTGACGCTCGGTGTGCCGGGGGGCTGGATTGATGTTGCGCCGGACACTGCTGCCGCGGGAATTTTTGAACATATGGGCACCCCGCGTTTTCGGCGGACGGTTCCGTCTGCTGCGGGGGTGTTGGTGCGGCTGCTTCACGCTCTTCCCGGCTGGCTGACCCGGCCCGCCGTTGCATGGCTGACAAAACAAGCGCAGGATTGACCCGGGCGCGCGGCCCCAAGACACGGACAAACCGGAGGACCCGACATGCTGGCCATTTCCACCCACAAGGTCGCACAGATCATCCTGATGGGACACGAACTCGACCGAGCGGAAGGAGAGCTGCGTGGGTTTCTTGAAACCCTGAACGAAGATGAGCAGGCCGAGGTTGTCGCTGTCATGTGGATCGGGCGCGGCAGTTTTGAGGTTGAAGATTTTGCCGAGGCACTGGCGACCGCACGGGCGGAGGCGACGACGCCAACGGCAGATTATCTCATCGGTACACCACATCTTTCGGATCACCTGGAAGCAGGGCTGGAGGCGCTAGGTGTCGACCCGTCCGAGGCGGAAGAAGATCTGCTATAAAAAAGGGGCCCGAAGGCCCCCTGCTTATTGGTGATCGACGATTGCCAGATGTTGCGCCAGATCGGCGACAACGCCCATCCATTCGCGTACCAGCATCAAGTCTGACGGCGCGGCGGAAACACCGGCCCCGATGCGACCCGCCAGAACCGCCTCAACTGCGAGCGACACCGGGACAGAGACCAGACGTGCCATTGCGGTTCCGTGATCGTCGCCCCAGGCATCCATCGCATAGGTCTTGTGCCAGACGGTCTGACCGTCCTGCTCTGCCTTGAGCGACACGCAGAGAACCACGCGGTCTGGCTCGCCCTCATCATAGGCGTTCTCGGTCCAGAACTGATCGGACATTTCCTTCAGCCGGGCATCCCCTTCGGGGTCCTGCAACGTCTCGATCTCACGGAAGACCGGGGTCCAGGCGTCCTTCCAGCCGTTCAATCGCAATGTGCCGCGCACGAAGGTGTCGACAGTCCAATCCGCGTCAAAGCCATATTCTGTCATGAAGGGCAGGGAGTCGCGATTGGGATAGACCTCGAAGCTTTCCGGCGTGGGAAGCGGGGCCTCGTAGCTGGAAATCGCGTCCCATGGGCGGGTCACGATCTTTTCGGCGCCTCCGGCCAATGACTTCGACGGCGACCGCAGCGCCTTCAGCACGCCAAGGGGCGACCAGCTGAACTTGTAGCGGAAGGGGTTGGGAATTTTAGGGATGCCGCCGCAATAGCTTATGAAGCTATGGGTGTTGGCCGGGTCAAACGCATCGGACGACCGGTAGTCAGCCACCAGCGCATGGGCCATCAGATGGTCGATGCCCGGGTCGAGACCCACCTCATTGACCAGTGCCAGCCCCGCCTCTTTCGCTTTCGCATCCAGCGCCCGCATCTCGGGCGCGATGTACGAGGAGGACACAAAATGCGCGCCCTTGGTAATGCACAGCTCGGCCAGCGGAACATGCCAGTCTCCGGGCAGCATCGACACGGCCACGTCGCCGGGTTGCAGTGCCGCGCCGATCGCGTCGAGGTCGAAGACCCGGATGTCCTTGGTCAAATCACCCACGGCCTCTTCGGCCTTGGCAATCGTCCGGTTCCACACCACAACGGGCTGGCCCGCTTCGATCAGCCTGCGCAGGCCAGGGATGGCCGACAGGCCGGTTCCGCACCAATGGATCGTCATGTCACGGCTCTCCTTGTCTGGGCGCTCAGCCCACATGCTTGTCAAATTCGGCTTTTGCCCGCGCCCAGACCCCGCTTTCAATGTCGGTAAGCGTCAGCAGAGAGGGCAGAAGCTGCGCCGCGTAGTCCTGAGAGGATTCCACCGGCAGCATCGAGGGCAGGTTGTCGATGGCCATCACGTCCATCGGGGGCGTGTCGTGAACGCGCAGGACGGGCGCAGCCCACGTTGTTGCACGATCATAGACCGGAACCGGGTTGTAGTCGCTGTCAGGGTCGCAGGCGACGTCCCCGATGACAGTCAGGTTGCGCGGTTGCGCCAGCGCCTCGCGCGGGACGAAGACCGGCGTACCAGGGCGCGCGAGGATGCAGTTGAAGAAGATGTCATGGTCGAGGATCTCGGGGAACGGCCCGCCGCTGGCGGTTTCTGCGATATCCCATTTGGTGACACACATCCCCATGGCCTCGCACAGATCGGCCGCACCGGTGCCGACACGGCCAAGCGCGCCGATCACCATGGCGCGGGGCGCGGTCAGACCGGCCATGCCCTCCGCCAGATCGGCCAATAGCGCATCCTTGCCGGGATAGGCCCCAACGGGTGGGCAGATGTCGCCAGATTGTTGCGCAATCCAAGCTTTCAGGGAAACCGCTGCGCCCGCGAACCCGGCCCAGTAGCCGAAGGCGGCGACGCGGCGGCCGTCCTCATTCACCAGGTATTCCAGATCGTATAGCGTGCCGCCCCCTGCCTTGAACCGATCCAGCAGCGCGCGGCCCGAAAACTGCCCCTTGAAGGCGTGACCGAACATGATGTGGCGATGCGGAAGGGGTGTGCCGTCCTCGGGCAGTTCTTTGAGACCAAAGATAATCGCGTCAGAGGGCGCGTCGGGCCAGCTGTTTTCCGGCGCGATCTCGGCCCCGGCTTCGGCATAACCTGTCAAGCCGGCCGCACGGACCGAGCTTTCCTCGACCGTCACCCGGATGCCTGCCGCGATCAGGGCGCGAACGCCCTCTGCCGTCACTCCGGCGCGTTCCTCGTTCGGGCGCTGTTCGGCGCGAACCCAAAGATGTGTCATGTCGGCTCCTCCGGTCAAAGATGGGTGCGGGCAAACTGCCGTTCCGGGTGTTCCAGATGCGGCAGGGCGTTGAATTGCGTCAACGCCAGCGAGCCACGCAGCGGCAGCCAGCGGCTGAGCGAGGTATTCTCCACCGCCAGGCAGGCACGGGCATAGCCCATCATGTCCAGCCCAAGCGTGATTCGCATCGCCATGCCGATAACCCCGCCGGACGTGACGACCATCACCCGGCCATCGCCAGCACCGACGTCTTCCAAAGCGTCGTGCACGCGGGTTTCGAACGCTTCGAAGGTTTCGGGTGTGTTGTCGATCTCTCCTGCCTGCCATGCGGAGAACAGGCGCGGCAGATGGTCGGTGAAATCCTCTCGGTCTTCGGGAATCGGCACGCCGTGCTGATCACGGTAGAGCGTGGCCAGTGTGAAAAACTCCATCTCGTTGAAGCGCTCGTCGATCTGCGGTTCGGCATGGCCTGCAAGCCCGATGGCCGCGGCCGTTTCGCGGTGCCGCCGTAACGTGCCTGACACCAGCCGCGGAAAATGTTCTCCGGTGCGCGCCAGATGCTCTCCCAACCACCGTGCCTGTTGAGTGCCAAGCTCGCTTAGCCGGTCATAGCTATCTTCATCGCGCGCTTCGGTATTGGCCTGACCGTGGCGCACGAGGGTGATGTAGGACATAGGTTTTTCCTCGCGCAGTCTGACCCCCGCTTAGGACGTCACGGCGCGGGAGGAAAGGGGCGAAGCGTCTCAGAGCCCGATACTGGCGCGGATCGTGGGAAGAGCTCCGGCAGCAATCAAGCCAACGGCGGCCCCGATGCCAAGGCGGATCATCGGGCGACCAAGGTTCGGCCCGGCAAGGCCCAAAAGGCCACACACCACAGCGTAAAAGGCAAGCGTTACAGGGTCCATGACTGGACGATAGCACAAAACGGGCTAGGAATGGGATATGGCACAGGTATTTGACATCGATTCCACACGCTTTCTGGCCGACCTTCACCATCTCCGCAGTTTTGGCGCAGAGGGAACGGGTGTGGTGCGGCCCGCGTTTTCACCGGCGGATGTGGCCGCGCGAACATGGCTTTCTGCCCGTATGGAAGAAGCTGGTCTAACCCCTCATATGGATCCGGCCGGCAATCTCTTCGGACTGGTCGATGGCCCGTCGCTGCTGATCGGATCGCATTCCGATTCTCAGCCCGAGGGTGGCTGGCTCGATGGGGCGCTGGGTGTGATCATGGGGCTTGAGATAGCCCGCGCAGCGCGTGAGGCCGGCGGACCAGCCATTTCCTGTGTCAGCTTTCAGGATGAGGAAGGCCGTTACGGAGCTCTGACCGGCAGCGATATCTGGTCAGGCAGCACCACCTTGGCCGAGGCAGACACGTTCCGAGCTACCGATGGTCAAAGCTTTGCCGAGGCCCGCGCCACGGTTGCCCATATGGCAAGGCCCGATTTCGTGGACCCGGAACGGTTCACAGGATTCCTGGAATGCCATATCGAACAGGGCCCCGTTCTGGATCAGGTTGGTGAAGCGGTTGGGGTTGTGACTTCGATTGTTGGCCTCAGGCAATTGCAGGTCACTGTCAGAGGCAAGCAAAACCACGCGGGCACAACGCCCATGGCGATACGAAGGGATGCGTTTCAGGGCGCGGTGCGGATCGCAACGCTGCTGAATGACCGGTTCCGCAACTTGGTGACGCCTCAGACCGTCTGGACCATCGGGCATATGCGGTTGTCACCGAATGCGTCGTCCATTGTTCCGGGCAAGGCGGTGTTCACAATTCAATGGCGTGATGGCGATGTCGAACGGCTGGACAGGATGGAACGGGTGATCGATTCCGTGCTGCTGGAGGTTGAGAACGGCACAGGGCTGAACATCACTGCTGATCGTCTGCGCAACGATCTGGTACCGGTGCCGATGGATGCCCGAATGCAAGAGGCGCTGTCGAGGGCAGCCGGTCAGATCGCACCTGGAAAGTGGCGGTCTATGCCTTCTGGCGCCTTGCACGATGCCTCCAACCTGTCGCGGATGATGCCTGTCGGGATGCTGTTCGTTCCGTCCATCGGCGGAATCAGCCATGATTTCGCGGAAGATACCGACGAGGCCGATCTTGTGACCGGCCTCAAGGTTCTGGCCCGCGCGGCGGGGGATCTCGCCCCGGGCTGAACGCTTCGCGCCGGGGCCGATCCCTATCACCCAATCAGCAGAATTTCCGAGTCTCCCGCAGCATTCCGCTTTGCGTGGATCGGTGCAAGATCGGGGTCGTTGATCCAGCCAAGCGCCGCATCCCGATCCGGGAATGACAGCAGCGCCATCATGTTCGGTGCAGGGCCGTCGCCCTCCAAAAGCGTCGGGTTTGGTGAGGCCGTGACAACTGCGCCGCCGTGGCGGGACAAGGCATCGGCGGCCTGAGCGCGGTAGGCGGCCAGCATCTCGGGATCTGTGACAGTCATTTTGGCAATCGCGTGAATCATGTTCGCTTTCCTGTGTTGCGTTGATGGACACAAGATGGACTGTCCCTAACCAAGCGAAAACGCGTGATTTATCCTACACAATATGCGAATACGCATGTATGGTGAATTGGGACGATCTGCGCACCGTGCTGGCCCTTGTCCGGCATCGCACCCTTGCCGGGGCGGGGACGGCGCTTGGCCTGAACTACACCACTGTGGCGCGGCGGATCAGCCGGGCTGAGGAGGCACTTGGCACAGTGCTGTTTGATAGGCTGGCCGATGGCTATGTTCCGACCGAGGCAGCGTTGGCCGTGGCGCGCAATGCCGAACGGATGGAACTGGCCGAGTTTGACCTGACCCGAGAGGTTGCAGCGCGCGATGAAACACTTGCTGGTCAGTTGGTGATCACCGCCCCGCAATTGCTGATCGGTCCCTATCTCGCCCCGATCATGGCGCAGTTTTCACAAGCGCATCCCGAGGTGGAACTGGTCGTCCGCGCCACGAATGAACTGCTGGACCTGACCCGACGCGAGGCCGACCTCGCGATCCGCATCAGCCGCGATCCAGGTGATGACCTGATGGGGTTGCGGCTTGCGGAACAGCAGACCGCCAGCTTCGCCTCACCCGATCTGGCCGCACAGATTGCAGAAGCCCCCCAGATGCAGATTCCATGGGTCAGTTTCGTGTCCATGACAACGCCACCAAAGGTGTCACTGGAAGCCTACCCCAATGCCTATATCCGCATGAAGTTCGATGATGTGGTGCCAGTGATCGGTGCCGCACGAGAGGGGCTTGGCGTCGCACGGTTGCCCATGTTCATCGGACGCAGAGAGCCGGGTCTGGTGCAGGTTCCCCTCCTGCCGCCGCAGCCTTATGCCGATATTTGGCTTGTCGGGCACAAGGATGTATGGCGGGCGGCCAAGCCCCGCGCGTTCCGGGACATGCTGGTCCCCTATTTCAGGGCAAGGCGCGGGGATTTCGTGGCCTAGCAGAACCGCCTTGTCTTTGGCTGTTCCTTTGAGCACGCTGATTATCCCTTGATTTATGGATGCCATACGGCATTTCTACGCCGGTTATTAACCAAAGGACAAATCATGAAGCCTACCCCCCTGATCGCCGCTTTCATCGGTGCTCTCAGCATGACGCAAGCAGCGCAGGCCGACATATTTTCGCAAACCTCCACCTTTTCCGGTGACCTTTGCGCCACCGATGTGGATGGCGCGGGGGACTATGACGACTGCGCGACCATCGCGGGGAATACCGGGGTGCGCGGAGTTTATGACTTCGTTCTGACCGGCCTGAATCCTGATGCACAAGGCGACGTGACGATCCGGCTGACATCGCCGGATGCGGATCTCTTTGCCGATCCCGGTGCGAACAACCCGAATGAAAGGTTTCGTCTTCTGATCGAGGGGGCGAATTTCGGGCTTCTGTTCGACGGTTCTGAAGCAGATGAGGCGCGGGTCAATGCCAGTCTGGCGGCCAGCGTGCAGCAGAATATCATCGGTGCCACCGGCTCTGCATCTGCCCTCGATCTTAGCTTTGACCTGCCACGCACCGCTATTGCGCCCTTCCTTCAGGATGGAGAACTGATTGTCCGGCTCGATTTCCGGGAAGACGGCAATATCAACCGCTTCGCCGACCCCACAGTGACCGTAAGCTATGAAGTGCCCGATGCCATGCCCGCGCCGGAATTGGCCGGATTGGCGGCAGAGGTCGCACAGCTAAGAGCGGTGGTGGAGCGGCAGACACAGGTCATCGAAGATCTGACGCGCGCGATTGAGGCATTGCAGAGCCGCTAACGGGCGCCGTTCAATCCCACTTCACATCGCCAAGGAAGATATAGCCCGCGCCATAGATCGTCTTGATCAGGCGTGGGTTCTTTGGGTCTTCCTTCAACTTGGTGCGCAAGCGGGAAATGCGGACATCCATGGCCCTGTCAAAGCTTTCACCTGCTGCACCGCCCAAAGCCTCTTGCATCTGCTGGCGGCTGATCAGGCGCTTGGGGCTGTCAAGGAAGAGGCGCAGAACCTCGCCCTCCGCATGGGAAAAGCTAACCTCCTCACCGGCTTCGTCTTCCATCACGTAGCGATCGAAATAGGCTGTCCATCCTTCGAAACGGGCGATGTCTGACTGGGCCGGGCGGCTGCGCGTGTCGCGCAGGCGGGCGCGGACACGAGCCACGACCTCGGCGGGATCGAAGGGTTTGATGATGTAATCATCGGCCCCCAGTTCCAGCCCGGTCACACGGTCCTGCACCTGCGCACGGCCCGAGATGATGATGATCGACGCACCCGATTCAAGCGCCAGCCGGTGCACAACGGCCAAGCCATCGCGATCCGGCAATCCAAGATCGACAAGGCACACATCCGGCGTTGTCTTGCGCAAAGCCGCCTCGAACTCGGTCGCGCGTGAATAGGCTGCTGTGCGGAACCCGGCCTCGGTCAATGCCTCCGAGAGCATCAGCCGGATTTGGGGTTCGTCATCCAGAATGGTGACCAGCGGTTCGCTCATGCCTCATCCTCCTGCGCCAGTATGGCGTGAAGCTGACCGCTGTCGAAGGGTTTCGACAGAACGGGCCAGCACGCCGCACCCCGTTGCCGCAGCGGATGCGCGTCGGGCAGCGACGTCATAAGGGCCAGCTTCAGGTCAGGTCGCCGCCGCGCAAGGCGGGCCAGCAGGTCGACCCCGGTTGTGTGGCCCGACAGCTTGATATCTGACAGAACCATATTGATGGCGGGCAAATCGGCCAGCGTGTCAGCTTCGGCAAAACTGGCGGCCTCGATCACCTGATGGCCCATGTCGGTCAGCATCTCGCGCACGGACACGCGCAGGTCGGGCATATCCTCGACAAGCAGGATCAGCATTGGTGTCGCTTCTGACAGGGGGACAGCGCGGAAGGGCAGCCGATACGTGACACGCGCGCCCTCTCGGTGATTTTCCAGCCGCACATTGCCGCCAGAGAGCTTGGCGAAGTCAAAGACCATCGACAGGCCAAGCCCGGATCCTGCCTGACCCTTGGTGGTAAAGAACGGGTCGAGTGCGAATTCCAGCGCCTCCTTCGAAAAGCCGGGCCCGGTGTCTTCTACCACGATGTCCAGCCAGGTATCTCGCACCTTCTGGGCGCGAATACGGATCTCGCCCCCCTCCGGGCCAATCGCATCGCGGGCGTTGAGCACAAGGTTGAGCAAGCTGTCCTGCAAAGATCCCTCATCCAGCAACAGCAACGGATCCGGCACGTTCTGGGTGATGGACAGGCGGATATTGTCCGACAAAGGGGCGCGGGCCAAAGCCTCGAAGGTCTCGAAGAAGCGGCGCATATCGACCGGGGCCGGATGCAGTTCACGCGGGCCGGAAATACGCGCGATCCGGTCCAGCAGAGTTCCGCCGCGGCGGGCGGCAGCGGTGGTGGCGCTGGTCAGTTCCTGCGCCGCGTCTGGTAGGTCCATTCTGGCCAGACGGCTCTGCAATCCGAGAATGATGGTCAGCAGATTGGAAAAGTCATGCGCCATTCCACTGGTCAGCTGTGCGGCCAGTTCGCGTTTGTTGGTCTGGATCAGGACCGCGCGGGCCTGCGTTTCCTCGGTCACGTCGGTGGACAGCAGGTAAACGCCGTTGATTGGCCCGTTTTCTCCCACCCGGTCGGGGGTAAAGGCGGTGCGGATGCGGCGGCCTGAATCCTCATCGGTGAATTCAAGGACGCTCGAGTCCCCCTGCATGGCCCGGTCCAGATGCGGCCGCAGGCGACGAGATGTCTTGATCCCAAGCGCCTCGTCAAAGGGCAGGCCCACAATCTCATTCGATCGTCCCGGCAAGACCGAAGACAGGCGGCGATTGGTAAAGGTGTAGACGCCATCGGTATCCACATGGCCGATATGGGCCGGTGTCATTTCCGTGGTCAGGCGGGTGCGCGCCTCCATTTCGGCCAATCCGCGCTTGGCCTCTTCCAACTGGGCGATGGTGGCGGCGAGCTGGCGGTTGGTGCGGGCCAGTTCCTCGGCATGGGTCAGAAGCTGATCGGACAACTCTTCTGATCGCGCGCGCAGAAGGGACTCCTGGCTCTTTATGCTGGTAATGTCGGTATAGACCGTGACCCACCCGCCCTCTGGCAGCGGGCTTCCCTCGACGCTGATCATCCGCCCATTGGATCTGCGGCGTTCCATATAATGTGGCTCGAACGCGCGCGCTTGCTCCACGCGGCCGGTCACAAACGCTTCGGGGTCGTCCACCTCGCCATATTCGCCGCGCTCTACCAGAAAACGGATTGTATCGCGAAATGTCGCACCGGGGGTGACCAGTGCTTCTGGCAGGTCGAACATGGTCTGGAAGGGACGGTTGCATACGGCGAGTTTCAGGTCGCGGTCATAGATCGTGAGAGCCTGTTGAATAAGGTTCAACCCGGCGCGCGTCATATGCGCAGTGGCGTCTGATCTTGCCATCGCTAAAGCTCCTTCCACCCATCCGCTACACGCTAGGTTCCCCCGCGCCAAGACCCGCCAGCCGCTTGTTACAATTCGTTAGAATTGGGCAAAAGTCAGGTAAAAATTGACGACCAACCATTGCGGCAACACGGTGGACTGGCGGATTCGCATTTGCCTGACAACCGCGTAGGCGTCGGGATGACCGGCGAAGGGAGGACAAAACTTGGCTCAGATCAAAGCGGTTTCGGGCGTGCCTGAATCCGTTCCTGCGTTGCTCGCTAGGAACGTTGCACAATTCGGAAGCAAGCCCGCCTATCGGGAAAAGGAATTCGGGATTTGGCAGACCTGGACCTGGGCGGAAGCGGCCGAGGAAATCCAGGCAATTGCCTATGGGTATCTCGCGCTTGGCGTCGCGAAGGGCGACCATGTCGCCATCGTGGGCCGCAACCGTCCGGCCATGTACTGGTCGATGGTTGCCGCGATGAAGGTGGGGGCAGTGCCGGTGCCCATGTATCAGGACGCGGTGGCCGAAGAGATGACCTATGCGCTGGACCATTCCGGCGCCCGCTTTGTCGTTTGCGGCGATCAGGAGCAGGTCGATAAGGTGATCGAGGTGCAGGAAACCGTGCATCAGATCGAACACATCATCTACCAGGATTCCCGCGGTCTGCGGAAATATGACCACACCAAGCTTCACGCGCTGGCGGATATTCAGGCCGATGGTCGCGCTGCGCATGAACGGTTCGAAGCGGAACTGGCTGAACGTGAAGCGTCGCTGAAATACGACGACACCTGTGTGATGCTCTACACCTCGGGCACCACCGGCAAGTCCAAGGGCGTTGTGCTGTCGAACCGCAATGTAATCGAAACCGCGCGCGCTTCATCCGAGTTCGACAGCCTGCGGCCTTCTGATGAAATTCTTGCGTATCTGCCGATGGCGTGGGTGGGTGACTTCATCTTTTCCATCGGTCAGGCCTACTGGACCGGCTTCTGCACCAATTGCCCGGAATCACCGGAAACGATGATGACCGACCTGCGAGAGATTGGGCCGACCTATTTCTTCGCTCCGCCCCGCGTGTTCGAGACGACGCTTACGAACGTTATGATCCGAATGGAAGACGCGGGCACTTTCAAGCGCAAGATGTTCCACAAGTATATGGACCACGCCAAGAAAGTCGGTCCCGCTCTGCTGGACGGCAAGCCGGTCAGCTTTGGCGACAAGCTGAAATACTGGATCGGTGACAAGCTGATCTATGGCCCGCTGAAGAATACGCTCGGATTTTCCCGCGTGCGCGTGGGCTACACGGCGGGTGAGGCGATCGGGCCCGAGATCTTTGAATTCTACCGCTCGCTCGGCATCAACCTCAAACAGCTTTATGGCCAGACGGAAGCGACGGTGTTCATCACGCAGCAGCCTGATGGCGAAGTGCGCGCCGATACCGTGGGCGTTCCCAGCCCCGGTGTGGAAATCAAGATTGGCGACAGCGGCGAGATCTACTACCGCAGCCCCGGCACATTCGTGGAATACTACAAGAACCCAGAAAGCACCGCCGACACCAAGGACCCGGAAGGCTGGGTCGCGACGGGCGACGCTGGCTTTATCGAGGAGGGTTCTGGCCACCTGCGGATCATCGACCGCGCCAAGGACGTTGGCAAGATGGCCGATGGCCGTCTCTTCGCGCCGAAATACGTGGAAAACAAGCTCAAGTTCTACCCGAATATCCTTGAGGCCGTGGTCTTCGGGAACGGGCGCGACATGTGCACCGCCTTCATCAACATCGACCTGGCCGCCGTCGGCAACTGGGCTGAGCGTAACAACATTGCCTATGCGTCCTATCAGGAACTGGCGGGGCACAAGCAGGTTCTGGACACGATCCAGTCCCATGTCGAAGAGGTCAATAAATCCGTCGCTCAAGACCCGATGCTGTCGGGTTGCCAGGTGCATCGTTTTCTTGTTCTCCATAAGGAACTGGACGCCGATGACGGCGAGATGACCCGGACCCGCAAGGTGCGCCGCCGCATCGTCGAAGAGAAATTCGCCGATCTGATCGACGCACTCTACTCCGGCAAGTCCGAGCAATATACCGAAACCGAAGTGACCTACGAAGATGGTCGCAAGGGCAAGATCACCGCCACGCTGGAGATTCGCGACGCCGCCGTCGTGGAGGCCGCGGGCCAGGCGCAGGTGGCCGCAGAATGACCATGATGCATTACGAACCCTATGTGACCTCCGATGGTCGAACCATCGGTAACACTATGATGGAAATGAAAAACATCACGCTGCGCTTTGGTGGTGTGGTGGCGATCAAGGACATTTCCTTCGACATCCGCGAGGGCGAGATCCGCGCCATTATTGGCCCGAACGGGGCCGGAAAGTCCTCGATGCTGAACGTCATCTCGGGCTTCTACAAGCCGCAGGAAGGTGAGGTCTGGTTCCACGGTGAAAAGCGCGGCCCGATGAAGCCCTTCGAAGTGGCCCGGCAGGGCATCGCCCGCACCTTCCAAAACATCGCCCTTTTCGAGGGGATGACGGTTCTGGACAACGTGATGACCGGCCGCCTGAACCACATGTCCGCAAGCTTTCTTGATCAGGCGATCTGGTGGGGCAAGGCCGAGCGGGAAGAGGTAGCAAACCGCGAAAAAGCCGAGGAAATCATTGACTTCCTTGAAATTCAGTCGATCCGCAAGACGCCCGTGGGCCGCCTGCCTTACGGTCTGAAAAAGCGGGTGGAACTGGCGCGCGCGCTGGTCGCGGAGCCCAAGCTCCTGCTGCTCGACGAACCTATGGCGGGCATGAACGTCGAAGAGAAAGAGGACATGAGCCGCTTCATCCTCGACGTGAATGATGAATACGGCACCACAATCGCGCTGATCGAGCACGACATGGGCGTGGTCATGGACCTGTCCGACCGCGTCGTCGTGATGGATTACGGCAAGAAGATCGGTGACGGCACACCCGACGAAGTGCGGTCCAACCAGGAAGTTATCGACGCCTATCTGGGGGTCAGCCATGACTGATTTCGCCCCGAAGATGGGGGGGTGCCAACCGCACACCCCCTGTACACCCCCCGGACACCACCCGTGCAGACAAAATGCGCCCATGACGAGCGGAGGCCACCATGCCTGAACAACTAGTCTTTGCCATGGAGGTCTCGCTCAACGGCCTCATGACCGGGGTGATGTATGCCCTCGTCGCGCTGGGCTTCGTGCTGATCTACAAGGCCTCCGGCATCTTCAACTACGCGCAGGGCGTGATGGCGCTCTTTGCCGCGATGACGCTGGTCGGCATCCAGGAGGGCCGGGTGCCCTTCAGCCACCTGATCAACGCGATCTTCGGGACCGAGTTGCATTACTTTAGCTGGCACAGCGACGAACTGATTCAGCAAGCACCTTGGATCGTGATGTCCATCCTTCTGACTGTTGCGGTGATGATCTTCTTTGCCTGGGCCGTGCAGAAAGTGGTCTTCAAGCACCTTGTCGGGCAGGAGCCGATCATCCTGTTCATGGCCACCATCGGCCTCGCCTATTTCCTTGAAGGTGTGGCCGACCTGATGTGGGGGTCCGAGATCCGCACGCTGGATGTGGGTCTGCCGCAGGGCATCAACCTTGCCATCGACGAAACCACCTACAACTGGTTCGGCTACGGATTCTTCATCGACAATCTCGATATCGTGGCGTCCATCGTGGCTGCCGTGCTGGTGGCCGGTCTGGTGGCCTTTGCGCAATACACCAAGCAGGGCCGCGCCATGCGCGCCGTGGCCGATGACCACCAGGCGGCGCTGTCGGTTGGCATCTCGCTCAACTTCGTGTGGATCCTGGTGTGGTCGCTGGCGGGCTTCGTGGCGCTGGTCGCCGGCATCATGTGGGGCAGCAAATCGGGCGTTCAGTTCAGCTTGTCGCTGATTGCGCTGAAGGCGCTGCCGGTTCTGATGCTGGGCGGCTTCACCTCGATCCCCGGCGCCATCGTGGGCGGGCTGATCATCGGTGTGGGCGAAGCCCTGTTCGAATTCGCCATTGGCCCGATGATCGGCGGCGCGACCGAAAACTGGTTCGCCTATGTGCTGGCGCTCGTCTTCCTCGTCTTCCGGCCGCAGGGCCTGTTCGGCGAGAAGATCATCGAGAGGGTCTGACCCGATGCGCAAGCTGATTGCCATCATCAACGTGATTTCGTGGTCAGGGTTCTGGGCCTTCGGGTACCTTGCCCTGACCGCGGAACAGCCTGACAGCCAGCAGACGCTGATTGCCCTTCTTCTCGCTGCGGCGGGGATGCTGGCAGGTGTCTGGGCTTATCTGAAACTTTCGAAGGGACAGCAGTTGCCCCATCATCCCATGCAAAACCGGTCGGAGGTTTGATCCATGTTCTACCGTGAAGCCGGCGATTTCAAAACCAGCTACTCCGCCGATAACCAGACCTTCCCGATCGCGTTCGACCGCTGGCGTTATTACGTTGTGCTGTTTGTCGCCATCGTGATCATTCCGATGACAATCTCGGATTACTGGGCCAACTCTCTGCTGCTGCCCTTCCTGATCTATGCAATTGCGGCGCTTGGGCTGAACATCCTGACCGGCTATTGCGGGCAGGTCAGCCTTGGCACCGGCGGGTTCATGGCCGTGGGGGCCTATGCCACCTACAAGCTGATGACGGCATTCCCATGGATGGACATGGTCAGCGTGACCCTGTTGTCAGGGCTGGTGACGGCCATCGTTGGCGTGCTGTTTGGCTTGCCATCGCTGCGCATCAAGGGGTTCTACCTTGCGGTGGCGACACTGGCGGCGCAGTTCTTCCTGGTGTGGTTGTTCAACCGGGTGCCGTGGTTCTACAACTATTCGGCTTCGGGCCAGATCAACGCCCCTGAACGCAGCATGTTCGGCATGGCGGTGACAGGCCCCAATGCCGAGGTCTGGGTCAAGTATCTGTTCTGCCTGTTCTTCGTGATCGTGCTGGCCTGGATTGCGCGCAACCTGACCCGCGGGTCGGTGGGCCGCCAGTGGATGGCCATTCGCGACATGGATATCGCAGCCGAGATCATCGGGGTGAACCCGCTGAAATCCAAGCTGACCGCCTTTGCCATCTCGTCCTTCTTCGTGGGCGTTTCTGGGGCGCTGCTGTTCTCGGTCTACCTGGGTGCGGTCGAGGTGGGCGAAGCCTTTGGCATTCAGAAATCGTTCCTGGTTCTGTTCATGATCATCATCGGCGGCCTTGGCAGCATCTTCGGCAGCTTTGCGGGCGCGGCCTTCATGGTTTTGCTGCCGGTGTTTCTGAAGATCATCGGAGTGGACATGCTGGGTTGGCCCACGGATATCGTGGCGCATATCCAGCTGATTATCGTGGGGGCCCTGATCGTGATCTTCCTGATCGTGGAGCCGCACGGGCTGGCGCAGCTTTCGCGCCTGGCGAAAGAGAAACTGAGACTCTGGCCGTTCCCGCACTAAGGCGGGGCCAGCCAACACTGGCCGGGATCAGGAGGAAGATCCCGGCGACAAAAGAACATCGGACAAAACCAAGGGAGGACCTTACCGATGAAGAAACTGGCAACAATGGCACTGGCTGGCCTTATGGCCGCAGGGCCCGCGATGGCGGATCTCGTATTCCCCTCGCTGTCCTACCGGACTGGCCCCTACGCGGCAGGCGGCATTCCGTTCGCCGACGGCTATGCCGACTATTTCACGCTGCTCAACCAGCGTGATGGCGGCATTGGTGGCGTGATGACCAACGTCATCGAATGCGAAACCGCCTACAACACTGAGCGTGGCGTGGAATGCTACGAGGCAACCCGTGGCGAAGGCGCGCTGGTCTATCAGCCGCTGTCCACTGGTATCACCTATCAGCTGATCCCCCGTGTGACCGCGGACGGCATCCCGCTGCACTCGATGGGCTATGGCCGGACCTCTGCCGCCAACGGCGAAGTGTTCGAGTGGGTGTTCAACTACCCGGGCAACTACTGGGATTCGGCATCGGTGATCGTGAACTACCTGCTGAGCCAGAACGAAGGCTCGCTTGAAGGTCAGAAGATCGCGCTGCTCTACCACAACTCGGCCTATGGCCGTGAGCCGATCCGCACCCTGGAAGTGCTGTCTGAACAGCTTGGTTTCGAGCTGGTGCAGCTGGCCGTCGATCACCCTGGTCAGGAACAGGGCAACCAGTGGCTGACCATCCGCCGCGAGCGTCCGGACTATGTTGTGATGTGGGGCTGGGGCGTCATGAACCAGGTTGCGGTTCAGGAAGCTGCCAACATCCGTTTCCCGATGGACCACTTCATCGGCAACTGGTGGGCCGGTGCGGAACATGACGTGACGCCTGCTGGCGAAGCCGCTGACGGTTATCTGTCGCTGAACATGAACGGTGTGGGCGACCTGCCGGTTCTGGATGAAATCCAAGAGCATGTGATCGACGCCGGGCTGGCTGCCGGTGACGGCTCGAACCTGGGTTCGGTTCTCTACATCCGTGGCATGTATGCCGCGATGCTGGCCGCCGAAGCTGCTGCAACGGCGCAGGAAATGCACGGTGTGGCCGATATCACCCCGGCGATGATGCGTGACGGCATGGAAGCGCTGAACATCACCGAAGAGCGCATGGTTGAACTGGGTATGCCCGGTGTTGGCCCGGCGTTCGAAGTGTCCTGCGCCAACCATGGTGGTCCCGGCATGGGCCGTATCCAGCAGTGGAACGCCGCCGACCAGCAGTGGGTGACTGTCACCGACTTCATCGCGCCTGACGACTCTGTCACGCAGCCGCTGATCGAGGAAGACTCGGCCGCCTTCGCCGCCGAGAACGGCATCGAGCCGCGCGATTGCGGCATGTAATCGGCTGTCGAGCCACATGACATCTCCGGCGGCGGCCTGACGCTGCCGCCGGACCTTGAGATCAAAGGTTGAAGAACATGCTGGATCAGGTTCACGAAGTGCACGGAGACGGGTTCGCCCCCGAAGACCAAGGCGCGGAAACGCTGCTGGAGGTCAACAATATCGAGGTGATCTACAACCACGTGATCCTCGTGCTCAAGGGCGTGAGCCTGAAGGTGCCCAAGGGAGGCATCACGGCGCTGCTTGGCGGTAACGGTGCGGGCAAAACCACGACGCTGAAAGCCATTTCCAACCTGCTGCATTCCGAACGCGGCGAGGTGACCAAGGGCAGCATCAGCTACCGCGGTGAGCGCGTGCAGGATCTGTCGCCTTCCGATCTGGTGGATCGCGGTGTGATCCAGGTGATGGAAGGCCGCCACTGTTTCGAACACCTGACCGTCGAGGAAAACCTGATGACCGGCGCTTATACGCGCAAGGACGGGAAGGGTGCAGTCGCTGCCGACCTCGAAATGGTTTACACCTATTTCCCCCGACTGAAAGAGCGCCGCAAAAGCCAGTCCGGCTATACGTCGGGCGGCGAACAGCAGATGACGGCCATTGGCCGCGCGCTGATGAGTCGACCGGAAACCATCCTGCTGGATGAGCCTTCGATGGGTCTGGCGCCGCAGTTGGTGGAACAAATCTTCGGCATCGTGAAAACGCTGAACGAGGAGGAAGGCTATACTTTCCTTCTGGCGGAGCAGAACACCAACGTGGCGCTGCGCTTTGCCCATTACGGCTACATCCTGGAATCGGGTCGCGTGGTGATGGACGGCCCCGCGAAAGAGCTTCGCGAGAACCCGGATGTGAAGGAATTCTATCTCGGCATGTCCGATGAAGGCCGCAAGAGCTTTCGTGATGTGCGGTCCTACCGCCGCCGCAAGCGGTGGCTGGCGTAATGAGGGACGGTGCCGTGAGTACGTATTTCGATACCTTGGAAACCCGAAGCGCCGATCAACGCGCCAGCGAGCAACTGGCAGCGGTGAACGCGCAGATTGCCCGCGTGGCGGCGTCGGGGGCAGGCATGGTGGACGCCGCGCCGCTATCCGACCTGTCAGAGCTGAGCAAGCTGCCGGTCCTACGCAAGTCGACCCTGTCGGGCTGGCAACAGCAAAACCCGCCCTTTGGCCAAATCGCCGTACAGAACGTGGCGCATATCTTCCAAAGTCCCGGCCCGATCTATGAACCGGGCGGGATCAGCCATGACTGGTGGCGCATCGGGCGGTTCCTGACCGCCGTTGGCATCGGGTCGGACGATATTGTTCAGAATTGCTTTGGCTACCACCTGACGCCTGCTGGCATGATCTTCGAAAGCGGCGCGCGCGCCGTAGGGGCCACCGTGGTGCCTGCGGGCACCGGCCAGACCGAATTGCAGGTCCGCGCCGCCCATGACATCGGCACCACTGCTTATGCAGGCACGCCCGATTTCCTGAAGGTGATCCTCGACAAGGCCGACCAGATGGGCCTGAGCCTGAAGATCACCAAGGCGGCCGTTGGCGGAGGGGCACTGTTCCCGAGCCTGCGCCAGGAGTATGCCGATCGCGGCATTCTGTGCCTG
This sequence comes from Nioella aestuarii, assembly GCF_050896395.1. Taxonomy (NCBI): domain Bacteria; kingdom Pseudomonadati; phylum Pseudomonadota; class Alphaproteobacteria; order Rhodobacterales; family Paracoccaceae; genus Nioella; species Nioella aestuarii. The sequence goes on from NZ_JBPBBA010000011.1 coordinate 52,364, forward strand.
CAGAACTATGCCACTGCCGATCTGGGCAATATCGCCCATGAAAGCGCGGCGCAGGAGGGCATGATCGTCGATGAGGGCGTGATCGTGGAAATCGTCCGCCCCGGCACGGGCGACCCCGTTGCGCCTGGCGAGGTCGGCGAAGTCGTGGTGACGACGCTTAATCCCGATTACCCGCTGATCCGCTTCGCAACCGGTGATCTGTCTGCCGTAATGGCGGGGGAAAGCCCCTGCGGCCGGACCAATATGCGGATCAAGGGCTGGATGGGCCGCGCCGACCAGACCACCAAGATCAAGGGGATGTTCGTGCGCCCCGAACAGGTGGCCGATCTGGTCGCACGTCACAGCGATGTGGGCCGCGCCCGTGTCATTGCCGAGCGTGAAGGCGAGATGGACGTGATGCTGGTGCAACTGGAAACGGCAGGCACTGACGGAAGCGTTTATGAACAAACTGTCCTGGATACGCTAAAGTTAAGGGGGCGAATCGAGCTCGTTCCCGCTGGCAGCTTGCCGAATGATGGAAAAGTCATCGAGGATCGGCGCAGCTACGAATGATCTCGTCCGCCTCATTTGAAGGAGGTTTGAGCCATGAAATCATTTGTAAAAGCCCTGTTGTTGATGGGTGTCGCCATGCCGGCGGGGGCCGATACGGCCCTTGTCGTGGGAACCGTCGATGCGGCCTCAACCACGAGTTACGGTGCCCCTCGCTATCTTGGAACGGCCCTGACCCAGCTGGATCAGGCCGGGTTTGAGCTGATTTCCGCCCTTGATGCAGATGCAGCTACCTTACGCCAACTGGTCACACGGCTGGTCACCGCCGATGAACAGGACACGCTGGTTATCGCTCTGTCTGGCCGCTTCGTCAGCCATGGCGGGCTTAGCTGGTTCCTGGGCCGCGATGCTGGTCAGCAGGATCTGGGCAGCGTGTCTGGCGCGGGCATACCCGTACAGCTTTTGATGGATATTGCGGCGGCGTCATCGGCACGGTCGGTCATCCTGCTGGCCCCTGAAAATCAGGGCATTGCCCTTGGGGCCGGACTGCAAGACGGGCTCGGCCCGCTGGCGGTGCCAGAGGGCGTGACGCTTGCCACCGGGCATCCCGCGTCGGTCGCGCGGTTCCTGCGCAGCGATCTGTTGACGCCGGGCCGCCCCCTTCGCGATGCTTTTGCCGCTGCCCCCGGCATGACCGTCGTGGCGCTGGACGATCCCTTTGTGCCGTTCATTCCGGCCCCCGTTGTGACCCCTGTCGTGCCCGCCGATGAGCAAGCCTATTGGGACGCGATGTCGACGCTGGACAATGTCTTTGCCTATCGCGCCTATCTGAACCGCTACCCCGCCGGTTACTACGCCGCACAGGCACAGGCTCGCATTGCCGCACTGGAACCGCCTGCGCCGCAGCTGACTCCGGAAGAGGCTGAGAATGCCCTTGGTCTGTCGCGCGAAGACAAGCGCAACATTCAGCGCGATCTGGCGGTCCTGGGCTATTACAACAGCGGTATTGACGGTCTGTTCGGCCCCGGTACGCGTGGTGGCATACGACAGTGGCAGCAAGCAAACGGGTTGCAGGTCACCGGCTATCTCGATGCGGCTCAGATTACCCGGCTCAGCGATCAGGGCGATGTCCGGCGCGAAGAGATCCGCGCGCAGGATCTGGCCTATTGGAACCAGACCGGCCAGGGCAGTGACGAGGCGGGTCTTCGGGCCTATCTGGGTCGTTATCCCAACGGTCAGTTCGCGCAGCTTGCCCGTCAACGGCTGGATGCGATCGAGGCGGAACAGGCCCGTCAGGCCGATATCGCCTTTTGGAACCAGACCGGGCGTGGACAGGATGAAGCCGGGCTGCGCGCCTATCTGGGGCGCTATCCAAATGGTGAGTTCTCTCAGCTCGCACGCCAACGCCTGAACACCATTCTTGCGCAGCAGGAAGGGCAGGCGTGGCAGCTGGCGCAGGCGCGCGATACGATCGCGGGCTATCGTGCCTATCTGAACGACTATCCCAACGGCCTGCACGCGCAACAGGCGCAGCAACGTCTGGCGCAGTTGCAGCAGGCTGCGGGCGAACCCGCCGCGTGGCAGCAAGCACAGGCCCGCGACACAATCCCGGCCTATCGCCAGTATCTGAACGACTATCCGAACGGGGCCCATGCGGTGCAGGCACAGCAGCGGATCAATGCCATTCGAGCGGATAATCAGGCGTGGCAGCAGGCCGAGGCGGCAGACACGATCCCGGCCTATCGCGCCTATCTGAACCAATATCCGAACGGGCGTCATGCATCTGATGCGAGCAACCGGATCGATGCGATTCGCGCCGATAATCAGGCATGGCAACAGGCCGAGGCTGCGAACACCGTGCAGGCCTATCGCCAGTACCTCAACCGTTTTCCCAATGGTCGTCATGCGACCGAAGCACAGCAGCGGATTGATGCGCTGGCCCCGCCGCCTTCTGGCGGCATTCCCTTGAATCTGGGCCAGCGGGTTGCGGTGGAACGGGCGCTGGACAATCTAGGGTTCAATCCCGGGGCTGCGGATGGCACCTTTACCGCCCAGACCTATGACGCCTTGCGTGCCTATCAGCAGGCGCGTGGGTTGCCCGTTACCGGGGTTGTAGATGCGGTGACCGCAGCAGCGCTGTTGGTTGAAGGAATGGCCAACAACTGATGCAGGATCCGGCCCGGTGCGACTCATATGCGCCTTGGCCGGATCTTGGACAGAACAAAGAAAAGCGCCGCAGGGATGACCTGCGGCGCTTTTGCATGCGAAATCTGCTGTGGCTCAGCCCTGGCGGGCTTTGAACCGGCGCTGCGTCTTGTTGATGACGTAGACACGGCCCTTGCGGCGCACGACGCGGCAATCGCGGTGACGCTGCTTGAGCGAGCGGAGCGAGTTCTTGACCTTCATCTGGCCTCTCCTTCGTCGCGGCGCGGCGATGCGCCTTTGGGTTAACCCCTTGTTACCAAGGGAAGATGGTGGGCGATACTGGGATCGAACCAGTGACCCCTTCGATGTCAACGAAGTGCTCTACCGCTGAGCTAATCGCCCCCGAAATCGCAACGACCAGGCCGGCACATACATGCCAGCCGCGGCCCCTGCCACGTTGGGTAGGCGGTCTATAAAAGGAGTCGGGAAGGTGTTCAAGGGCTTTTGACAGCACAAAATTCGGGTAATGATAAATCCCATGACCGAGACCACCGAATACCGCGCAGCCTATCGGCTTGAAAGACCTGAAACCCAGGTCGGATCGGTTATCGTTGCGTCGCCCCATTCCGGGCGCCACTACCCGTGGAGCTTCATTCGCCGGACAGTTCTGGACGAACGGGCGATCCGGTCGTCTGAGGACGCCTTCGTTGATATGCTGGTCGCGGAGGCCCCGGCGCTAGGCGCACCTCTGCTGGCAGCCGAATACCCCCGCGCGTTTCTGGATCTGAACCGGTCGAATGATGAGCTGGACCCTGCGGTAATCGACGGGGTGCGGCGCAGCGCCGTGAACCCGCGCATCAGTTCGGGGCTCGGGGTGATCCCACGGGTCGTGGCGGGTGGCCGTGTGATCTATCGCGGCAAGCTGAGCCAGGAAGAGGCGGAGGAGAGGATCGACAAGGTTTGGCATCCCTATCACGCCTGCCTTGAAGGGCTGGTGCGTGAGACGCTGCAGGATACCGGCGAGGCGGTGCTGCTCGACTTCCACTCGATGCCGAACGAGGCACTGGACACGCTCTCGCGCAATCCTGGACAGGCGCGGCCTGACGTGGTTCTGGGTGACAGGTTCGGTGCGTCGGCGGGGGCGGGTATCGTCGATCGCCTGGACGCAGGATTTTCCGCCGCCGGGCTGGTGGTCAGCCGTAACAGCCCCTTCGCCGGAGCCTATATCACGCAGCATTACGGGCGACCGTCGCGGGGGCGCCACGCCGTGCAGATCGAGATCAACCGCTCGCTATATATGAACGAACAGCTGATCCGCCCGAATGGCAATTTCCAAAGCGTCAAGAAACTGGTGACCGGGGTGCTGCGCCAGATGATCCGGGGCGAGGATGCCTTGCCGATGGCGGCGGAGTAGGGGACGCGGTTTCGAAACCGCGTGCTGGCGCTGCGCGCGCCGTTAGCGCAGCGATCGCCCCTTCAGGATCGCGTCGCCCCCGAATTTCTTACGAATCTCATCTGCCGCGCGTTCGGCCTTGATGCGGGATGCTTCCTGTGGGTCCAGAAGATTGCCGGACCGGTCGGCCATATCCTCTGACAGCAGATCCGCCAGCCCCACACCGATCAGCCGGTAGGGTTTCGTATGGGGGGCAGTGTCGAACAGCTCTTTCGTGGCGCGGTAGATTCGGTCGGCGATCTGGGTAGGGTCGCTGAGGCTGCGCCGCCTGGTGATCAGCTGAAAGTCAGATCGCTTCAGCTTCAACACCACCACACGCCCGGCCAGCCGCTTGGCTTTCAGCCGGTCCGACACCTTCTCGGCCAGCCGCCACAGGTGCCCGTCCAGCAAATCAGGATCGGCTGTGTCCTCGAAAAACGTCGTCTCCGACGAAATGCTTTTCATCGGCGCATCGCGGCTAACGCGCCGCCGGTCCTGCCCGCGCGCCAGATGCCACAGCCGGTCCCCCATCGACCCGAAGCGTGCCACCAGATCTTCCCGGTCCCACCGGCGCAGGTCGGCGAAGGTGCGGATGCCCACCTTGTCGAGTGATGCCTGACCGGCCTCGCCGATACCCCAGATCATGCGCACCGGTTTCTGTTCCAGAAAATCCATCGTCTCGGCCTGTCCGATCACCGAAAACCCGCGCGGCTTGTCGAGGTCAGAGGCGATCTTGGCGAGAAACTTATTGTGGGACAGGCCGATGCTGCCGGTAATGCCGATCTCCTCCTTCATGCGCTTGACCAGCCGCGCCAGCATCACGGCGGGCGGGCGGCCATGCAGCCGCGCGGTGCCAGTCAAATCCATGAACGCCTCATCGAGCGACAGGGGTTCGATAGAGGGCGTCATCTCCTCGATCATCGCGCGGATTTGTTTGGAAACGGCGGCATAGACCTCCATCCGGCCACGCACGACGACTGCTTCGGGGCAAAGCTCCAGTGCTTTGAACATCGGCATGGCCGACCGCACGCCCTTGATCCGAGCGATATAGCAGGCGGTCGAAACCACACCCCGCTTGCCGCCGCCAATGATCACGGGCTTGTCGCGCAGGTCTGGATTGTCGCGCTTCTCGACCGAGGCATAGAAGGCGTCGCAATCCATATGCGCGATGGAGAGATCAAACAGCTCCGGGTGTGACACGATCCTTGGCCGTCCGCAGGCAGGGCAGCGGGCGCCGGTCTCAAAAGGGGTCAGACAGTCACGGCAAAGCGATGGCATGGCGCTAGTCTACAGTGCCCTTGCGACGACCGGAATGCGAAAAGGGCCGGGGCGATGGGGGGCCAGTCACCGTGGTTGCGCGCCCATGGTCAGCCGGATCGCGGAATCGGCCAGCGCGTTCCGGTCCAGCCGGAAGTGCTGGTAGAGATCGCCTATGGTGCCGGTCTGGCCGAAATGTTCCACCCCGTGTGCAATGGTGCGGTGCCCGGCAACCGACCCGAGCCAGCCAAGCGTGGCGGGATGGCCGTCCAGCACGGTGACCAATGTGCAATGGGCGGGCAATGGGTCGAGCAGCCGCTCGATATGGGCGGTCGCCGCCAGGTTGCCACGTGCACGTTCTCGCTGAGCGGCTGTCCATCCTGCATTAAGTCGGTCCGCCGAGGTCACGGCCAGAACGCCCACGTCCCGCCGTGCGCCGCCGATCATGCCCGCCGCCGCGATAGCCTCATCCGCCACGGCCCCCTGATAGGCGATCACCACATCGCAATTCGGCCCTGGCGGGCGCAGCCAATAGGCGCCGTCAATCGCACCCTGCCGGAAGGCGTTGTCATGACGTTTGCCGGGCTGTTCCAGCGGCTTGGTCGTGAGCCGCAGAAAAACCGATCCACCCGTTTCATCGCGCAGCCATGTGCGCTCATCCGGGTCGCCCTCTCCGTCGCGTTGCAGGTAGTCGAAGGCCCATTCCATGATTACCGCAAGTTCGTCGGCAAAGGCGGGTTCGAAACTGGCCAACCCGTCCTGTGCCATGCCGGTGAGTGGTGTGCCGATGGACTGATGCGCGCCGCCCTCGGGGGCGAGCGTGACGCCCGAGGGCGTGCCCACAATCATAAACCGCGCGTCCTGGTAGCAGGCATAGTTCAGCGCATCGAGGCCACGATGGATGAACGGATCATAGACAGTGCCAATGGGGATTAGCCGCTTGCCGAACAGGCTGTGCGACAGCCCCGCCGCGCCCAGAAGCAGGAAGAGGTTCATTTCCGCAATGCCAAGCTCGATATGCTGGCCCTCGGGCGCGAAGTTCCATTTCGCGGTGGAGGGGATGCGATGTTCGATGAAGGCATCGGTCTGGGCCTTGCGGGCAAAAAGCTTGCGTCGGTTCACCCAAGGTCCGATCGAGGTGGTGCCGGTCACATCGGGCGAAGTCGTGACGATCCGGCTGGCCAGCGTGCTGTCACCCTTCGCCAAATCGTCGAGGATCTTGCCGAACGCGGTCTGGGTCGAGATCTCTCGATCCGTGGAAATGGAAATCGCGGGCGCGGGCAGTTGGTCATCGCAATAGCGCCGCGCACCCTTGGCGAAGAACGGCACCTTGGACAGATAGGCGCGGAAGGCGTCGGGGTTCTGGATGGTTGCAAGCGGCTCCCATTCCTCTCCCTCGGTCACGCCCATATGCGCCTGCCACCCGGCCATTTGCGCCTTGGTCATCAGGCCGCCGTGGTTGTCCTTGTGTCCCGCTATCGGCGTGCCCCAGCCCTTGATTGTATAGGCCAGGAAGCAGGTTGGCCGGTCATGGTCGATGGCGGCGAAGGTCTCGGCCATCGTTTCCACGCAATTGCCGCCGAGGTTTTCCATCAGCGCCGCAAGTTCGCTGTCGGACCGACGCTCGATCAAAGCCGTCACATCGCCCTGATCCCCCAGATCGTCCATCAGCCGTTTGCGCCAGACCTCACCGCCCTGATAGGTCAGCGCCGAATATTCCGCGTTCGGGCAGGCGTCGATCCAATTGCGCAAGGCGTCGCCGCCCGGTTCCTCAAACGCAGCGCGTTGCAGGGTGCCGTATTTCACCCGCACCACGTCCCAGCCGAAGGCGTCGAAAATCTTCTCAACCCGGCCGAACAGCCCCTCACGCACGATCCCGTCCAGCGACTGGCGGTTATAGTCGATAATCCACCAGCAATTGCGCAGATCGCTCTTCCAGCCCTCTTGCAGGGCCTCGTAGATATTGCCCTCGTCCAGTTCCGCGTCGCCAACCAGCGCAACCATGCGGCCAAGCGGCAGGCCGGCGCCCCAGTCCTTGGCGGCGATATAGTCCTGCACCAGCGACGCGAACGAGGTGATGGCAACACCGAGCCCGACAGACCCGGTGGAGAAATCCACATCATCCACATCCTTGGTGCGGGACGGGTAGCTTTGCACCCCACCAAGCCCGCGAAAGTTTTCCATCCGCGCGCGGTCGAGATTGCCCATCAGATACTGCATCGCATGAAAGACAGGCGAGGCATGAGGCTTGACCGCCACCCGATCCTCTGGCCGCAGGGCCGAGAAATAGAGCGCCGTCATGATCGACACCATCGAAGCAGAACTGGCCTGATGCCCGCCGATCTTGATCCCGTCCACCTTGGGGCGGATGTGATTGGCGTTGTGGATCATCCAGTGCGACAGCCACAAAAGCCGCTGTTCAACCGCTTAGAGATGGGTCAGGTCGGTGGTCATGACGGTCCTCAGGAGGCTCAGATAAAGGGTATGCCGGTCTGGCGAACCGTATGGTCCTGCCCACCGACCCGGACGTGAAGCGGCGCAGTCGATCCCGCCAGATCGGCCCGGATCAGCGCAACGCCGATAGTCTTGCCAAGCCGAGGGGAAAAGGCGAATTCGCTGACGGTTCCGACCTCGTCTTCGCCCTGGCCAAGCGGCACCGGATGACCTGGCGGTGTCGGGTTGCCGTCGATGATCAGGCCAATACGGGTGCGGGTGGCGGCAGATTGCGCCATCCGTTCCAGCGCCGCGCGGCCGATGAAGTCATGGTCGCTGGTCAGGTCTATCAGCGGGCCAAAGCCCATCTCAAACGGATTGGCGCGGTGATCCTGCCAGCGCATGTCGGCACCATAGGAAATCAGCCCGCTTTCCAGTCGCTCAATGTCGTTAGGGGCGCCCGGGCCGATCCCGAACTCCTGCCCGGCTTCCCTGACCTTGTCCCACAGGGCCATACCGCAGAGGCTGTCCTGCAGATAGAGCTCGTACCCGCCCTGCTTTGACCAACCAGACCGCGCCAGAACCAGTGGAATTCCGTCAAGATCGGTCTCAGCAAAGCCAAAATACTTAAAGTCCCGAACCTGCTGTCCAAACAGCTTGGCGGCCAGATCAACGGCTTTGGGCCCCTGGATGGCAAGTGGCGAGACATCGGGTTCAGAGACCTGAACATCCCAGCCCCGTTCGCGCCCGATGGCGGCTGCCCAAAGATGAATGTCGCTGTCGGCAACCGACAGCCAATAGCGGTCTTCGGAGAGTTTCAGCAGAACCGGATCATTGATCAGCCAGCCGTCATGGTCACAAAGCGGCACGTAACGCCCCTGACCGATTCGGGTTTTCGCCAGATTGCGCGGGGTCAGATACTGCGCAAGGCGTCCCGCATCCGGTCCCGACAGTTCCACTTGCCGCTGTGCCGCCACATCCCACATGGCAACACCGTTGATCAGGCGGTCATACTCGGCTTCAGGGTCACCGAAATGGCCGGGGATCAGCATGTGATTGTAGACCGAGAAGCTGCGCACTCCGTCGCGAACCGTTGCGTCGAAATAGGCGGATTTGCGCAGGTTGGGGCCGATGCCGATGTGAAAGGTCATGTGTCTTCCTGATGCTGAGTCGAAGTTGGTCGCAGTCTAGGGCTATAAGCGGTGTCAGCCAGCTACAACACTCAGCCTTGGGGACAAGGCGCCGTGGAGATCGGCAAGGATATCTTCCACATCCTCCAGCCCCACCGACAGCCGGATCAACCCGTCGCTGATGCCATGTTCTGCCCGTTCTTCGGGCGTGTAGGTGGAATGGGTCATCGAGGCGGGGTGCTGGATCAGGGTTTCTGCATCGCCAAGCGACACGGCCCGCGCGATCATGCCAAGGTTGTTCATCATCCGCCGACCGGCATCCATCCCGCCTTTCAGTTCAAACGCGATCATCGCACCGGGCTGTGTCATCTGCTGCTTGGCCAAAGCGTGCTGATCAAAGCTTTCCAGCCCAGGGAAGTGCACCTTGGCGACCTCTGGATGACCTTCCAGCCAGTTCGCAACCACTTGGGCAGAGGCACAATGCCGGTCCATCCGAAGCGCAAGCGTCTTCAGTCCGCGCATAATCAACATCGCGTTGAAGGGCGCCATCACGGCACCTGTCATGTCCTTCATGCCGACAAGCCGGATTTCGGTGATCTGCTCGGCCCGGCCCACGACGATGCCTGCCACAAGGTCGCCGTGCCCGCCCAGATACTTGGTGGCCGAATGCAGCACCAGATCAGCGCCAAGCGCTATCGGGCGGGTCAGGTAGGGCGTGGCATAAGTGTTGTCGACGACAACCTGCGCGCCTCCTGCATGGGCGATCTTGGATACCGCAGCGATATCCACCAGCCGCATATTGGGGTTTGCGGGGGTTTCGAAATAGACCACGCGGGTGCGGTCGGTCATCGCTGCGGTCAGGTTGTCTGGTTCGGTCAGGTCGACATGGGTGATGGTGATCCCGAACTTGCGCAGCCCGTGATGCATATAGGCGAAGGTGCAGCCATAGAGTGTCTTGTCCACGATCACCTCATCGCCCGGTGACAATAGCGTCCACAGGACCGATGTGACCGCTCCCATGCCCGACGCCAGGGCCAGACCGGCCTCGGCCCCTTCCAGCGACGCCATGCGCTGTTCCAGCAGGTCGAGCGTCGGGTTTGATATGCGCGAATAGATGTGACCGGCGCGTTCCCCGGCGAACAGCTCGGCCCCGACCTCGGCGGTTTCAAAAGTGAATGTCGATGTCAGATGCAGCGGCGGCGTCAGGGCCCCTTCATTCTGCAAGGGGTCGTATCCGGTGTGGATAGCGCGTGTGGCGAAGCCTTTGGGATCGGTCATCTGGGAATCTCCTGTTTGGGGCAGGATATTTCTGAACTTACATCCAGATATTGCGAAATATGCCAATAGATGAATACTATTTGGCATAAACTGCCATTATGAGAGCCGATATGGACGAAAAAGACCGCCAGATCATTCGCACCCTGCAACGCGACGGCCGAATGTCGAATCAAGACCTGGCCGAAGCGGTCAGCCTGTCGCCCTCTCCTTGCTTGCGCCGGGTGCGCATTCTGGAAAAAGCGGGCGTCATCCAGGGATATTCGGCGCGTGTGGATGCCAAAGCCTATGGGCTGCCGATCACCGCGTTCGTTCGCATTCAGCTGGAACGCCATGATGAAGCCACCGTTCAGACCTTTGAACGAGAGGTCGGCCGGATGGAAGAAGTGCTGGAATGCCATGTCATGACCGGCCAGACCGACTACCAGTTGCGGGTCGTTGTCGCGTCGCTCGATGAATACGAAGCGTTCATTCGGGCGCGCCTGCACCGCGTTGGCGGTATCGGGTCCATCGACACCAGCTTCGCCTATGGCACCGTAAAGGACAGCATGGTGTTTCCCGTCATCTAGTGGCCATCACCGGAACGGCCCTAGGTGGATCGCGCCCTTTGATGTTGACTCAGCGCGGGCAGATGCTTAACAAAGCAATCAAATGCGGCCTTGCGCTGCGCACGGTATAACAGTCGGAGGAACCTATGCCGATTCCAGCGCCCAACCTGACACCGCCCTTCAATATCGTCCGTCTTAGCCATGTAGAACTGCGCGTGACGGACCTGAACTGGTCGCGGGGGTTCTATGTGGACACGCTCGGGCTGCAAGTCACGCACGAGGATGCAGACGCGATCTATCTGCGCGCGATGGAGGAACGGGGCCATCACTGCCTGATCCTGCGCCGGGCGGATTCCGGGTCCGTGGGCAGTCTTGGGTTCAAGGTCTGGAGCGAGGAAGATCTGGACAAGGCCGCGCATTGGTTTGCCGCCCGCGACCTGCCCGTCTCGTGGATCGAGCGCCCCTTCATGGGCCGTGTTCTGGCCACGCGCGACCCGTTCGGAGTGCCGCTGGAGTTCTACGCAAAAATGGACCGGTTGCCGCCGATCCACCAGCAATACAAGCTGTACCGAGGGGTCAAGCCGCTCCGCATCGACCACTTCAACCTGTTCTCATCGAATGTGGATGAAAGCGTGGCGTTTTACAGCGACATCGGTTTCCGCGTAACGGAATATACAGAGGACTCACAAACCGGTCGGTCCTGGGCCGCGTGGATGCACCGCAAGGGCGGCGTGCATGACATTGCCTTTACCAACGGCACCGGGCCGCGGCTGCACCATGTTGCATTCTGGGTGCCGACACCGTTGAACATCATCGACCTGCTCGACCTGATGTCGACTTCGGGCTACCTGGAAAACATCGAACGCGGGCCGGGGCGGCACGGGATTTCCAACGCCTTCTTCCTCTACATCCGCGACAAGGACGGTCATCGGACCGAGATCTATTGTTCAGACTACCAGACCATCGACCCGGATCACGAGCCGATCAAATGGGATCTGAAAGACCCGCAGCGCCAGACGCTCTGGGGTGCGCCCGCGCCACGCAGTTGGTTCGAGCTTGGGTCGGTCTTTGATGGGGCCGATCTGGTCGACAGCGATCTGGCATCGCAGCCCATCATTGCCCCGTGAAAGGTGTCTGACATGAAAGATATCCCCGCCCGCATCGCCGCGTTCCATGCTGACGGTGCTGATCGCTATGGCGTCGTGACCGATGCCGGCATCATCGACATGACCCCGCAGTTTGGTGCCCGGTTTGCAACCCTACAGGACGTGGTGGAATCCGGTGCGCTGGAGGAGGTCATCGCCGCCGCTGACACGCAGCCCCCGACCTTTCAGGAGCAAGACATAAGCTACCTGATCCCGGTGGCACGGCCCGAAAAGATCATCTGCATCGGCGTGAATTTCCCCGACCGGAATGCCGAATACAAGGACGGGCAAGCCGCGCCCGGCAAGCCGTCCATGTTCATCCGCTTCCCGCGCAGCTTCGTCGGCCACGGGCAAAACCTGATCCGCCCGCCGGAATCGCCACAGCTGGATTACGAAGGCGAAGTGACCATTGTCATAGGCAAGGGTGGCCGCCGCATTGCGCGCGAAGACGCCTATGATCACATCGCCGCCCTGACCCTGTGCAACGAAGGTACGATCCGCGATTGGGTACGTCACGCGAAGTTCAACGTCACGCAAGGCAAGAACTGGGACCGGTCCGGATCTATCGGCCCGTGGCTGGTGCCGTTCCGGGATGCCTCGCAGCTCGATGATATCGCACTCACCACCCGCGTGAATGGCGAGGTCCGGCAGCAAGACCGCACGGGCAGGATGCTCTATGATTTCCGCTATATCGTGAACTATGTCTCGACCTTCACCACTCTGGTCCCCGGCGATGTGATCGTCTGCGGCACCCCCACCGGCGCAGGCGCGCGGTTCGATCCGCCGATCTGGTTGCAGCCCGGTGACGTGATCGAGGTGGAGGCCGAAGGCATTGGCACCTTGCGCAACGGGGTGGAGGACGAAGGATGCTGACGCAGGCCGAGGTCACGCAAGCGGCCGAGGACCTGTTGCAGGCAGAGGCCGAGCAGCGCCAGATCGGGCTTTTGTCGCTGCGCCATCCTGGCATCACGCTGGATGATGCCTATGCGATCCAATCCGCCCAGATGGCCCGCAAACTGGCCGAGGGCCGTCGCATTATCGGCTGGAAGATCGGCCTGACGTCCAAGGTCATGCAAGACGCCCTTGGCATCGACACACCCGATAGCGGTGTCATCTATGACGACATGGATTTCGCTGATGGCGGTACCGTGCCCGCAGGGCGGTTCATTCAACCCCGGATCGAGGCGGAGATTGCGTTTGTTCTGAAGGCTCCGCTCAGGGGCGCGGTGACGCGTGACCAAGTGCTGGCCGCGACCGACTACGTGGCCCCCGCTATCGAGATCCTCGACACCCGCATTCAGCGCGCCGACCCCGTGACCGGCCAGTCGCGCAAGATCTTCGACACCGTGGCGGATAACGCCGCGAATGGCGGCATCGTTCTGGGCGGGCAGCGCCACGCGCCCGAGGATTTCGACCTCCGGTGGGTCGGCGCGATCCTGACGAAGAACGATCAGGTGGTGGCCACGGGGCTTGGTGCGGCGGTGCTGAACGATCCCGTCATGGGCATTGTCTGGCTGTCAGAACGCATGGGCCGCTACGGCCAGCATCTGGAGGCGGGCCAGGTGGTTCTGGCGGGGTCGTTCGTGGCCCCGGTGGAATGCCCGCCGGGCACGAATATCCACGCCGATTACGGGTCGTTCGGGTCGGTTTCGGTGAGGTTTGCCTGACCCGCTAAAACGGCATCCCCGAAAACCGCGCCACCAATTCTGCGATATTGCGGGCGTCGAACTTCTTCAGCAGACGGGCGCGGTGCTGTTCCACCGTGCGGTATGATAGGTCCAGCTTGCGACCGATCTCCTTCGAGGTCAGGCCCTGCCCGGTTAACATCGCCACCTCCCGTTCGCGGGGGGTCAGCTGTACCACGGGGCGCGCCTCTGACAGGTCCGAGAACGACCAGACGCCGCGTGCGAACGGGTCGTCCGGCGTCAGGGATCTGCCCCGGCCACGGCACCAGAAGAGCTCCCCTGTCAGGCGCTGCATGATCCGTTCATCGTCATAGGTGCCGCTTTCGCGCATCGCCGCCAGACCCCGCGCCCCGATCCTCTGGTAGTCCTCCACCGACGGGTAAAGCCGCGCCATGTCCATGCCCGTGAATCCCTCCACTGGCCCGGCAAAGATCTCGGCAAAGCGCAGATTGGCAGCCCGGATCACCCGGTTTTCCAACAGGACAAGGCCAAGCGGCGCGTGGGTAAAGGCAAGGGCGTGCGGGTCCATGCCATTAGCTTTAGCGCGAATGCACGGCTTTGGGGATACCCCGTGATCGCCCCCGTAGTTCTACGGAATTGCCCGGTGCCGCGTGCAGGCGCATCCTGCCGCCAGCATCTTAGGGAGGAACAGCCATGGTTCATATCGTCGGTTGGGGCCACACGAAGTTCGGCAAGCTGGACGGGCAGGGGGTCGAAGATCTTGTAGTAGAAGCGGGGCGCGAGGCGCTGGCCCATGCCGGTGTTGCTCCGGGCGAGGTGGACGGCATCTGGATGGGCCATTTCAACGGCGGCATGGTGCCCGATGGGTTCCCTGCTTCGATGGCCCTGTCGATTGACCCGTCGATGCGCTTCACCCCCGCAACGCGGCTGGAAAACGCCTGTGCGTCCGGTTCTGCCGCCGTCTTCGCGGCGCGCAATGCGATCATGGCGGGCGAGGCTAAGGTGGCTTTGGTTCTGGGTGTTGAGAAGATGACCCACCTGCCCACCCGCGACGTTGCCGCCGCGCTCGGCCACGCGGCCTATCAGAAGGAGGAGGCGGGCCTGTCCTTCCCCGCCGTCTTTGCGGGCTTCGCGCGGGCCTATTTCGACAAATACGGCGACAAGACCGAGGCGCTGGCGATGATCGCCGCCAAGAACCACGCCAACGCCATGGCGAACCCGCTGGCGCAATTGCACAAGGAATTGCCGGTCGAGTTCTGCGCGACCGAAAGCGAACGCAACCCGATGATCGCGGCACCCCTGAAGATGTCCGATTGCTCACTGGTGTCTGACGGGGCGGCGGCCATCGTGCTCGTGGCAGATGATGTGGCCAAGACCATGCCCCGCGCCGTGCGTCTGCGGGCGGCGGAGCAGGTGAACGACTTCCTGCCCATGTCGCGCCGGGACCTGACGGCGTTCGAAGGCCCGCGAGAGGCGTTCCGGCGGGCGTTTCTTGCAGGTGGCGTGACGCTCGATGATCTGCATGTGGCCGAGGTGCATGACTGTTTCACCATCGCCGAGCTGATGATTTACGAGGCCATGGGGCTGGCCGCGCCGGGGCAGGGCGAGACCCTGCTGCGCGAGGGCGCGGTCATGCGGAACGGGCGGTTGCCTGTGAACCTGTCTGGCGGGCTGAAGGCCAAGGGGCATCCGGTTGGGGCCACGGGTGTCTCTATGCATGTTCTGGTGTCGCGGCAGGTGACGGGAACCGCAGAAGATATGCAGCAAGACGGCGCGTCTTTGGGTATGGTGTTCAATATGGGCGGCTCTGGCGTCGCCAATTATTGCACCATATTCGAGGCCGAGCGCGCCTGATGAACATCTCCTTCTGGCTTCACCGCATGGCTCAGGTCAGCCCCGACCGTCCTGCGATGTATCTTGGAACAGATCTTGTAGAAGATTATGGCGGCTTCCACGCGAAAGCTGCTGCCGTGGCAGGCTGGCTGGCGGCGAACGGCATCGGCCCCGGTGACAGGGTGGCGCTGTTCATGAAGAACGTGCCCGACTACCTGATCGTGCAATATGGCGCGTGGTACGCGGGCGCGGCGGTTGTGCCGATCAACGCCAAGCTGCACGGGCGAGAGGCCGCGTGGATTATCGGCGATTCCGGCACCAGGCTGACCTTCGCCTCCCCCGGCATGGTCGAAGATTTGCGCGAGGCAGAGGCGACCGGTGAGATTGTCGATATCGGCACCGGGATGGATGCCATCTACGCTGCCGACCCGATCCCCCCGCAGGACCGCAGCCCGGACGATCTGGCCTGGCTCTTCTACACTTCCGGCACAACCGGGCGGCCAAAGGGGGTGATGATCACCCACCGGATGCTGATCTCCATGGCGCTGTGTTACGAGGTCGATGCCGATGCGGTCAGCCCCGACGACGCCGCGCTTTACGCCGCACCCCTTTCCCACGGGGCCGGGATCTACAACTTGATGCATGTGCGGGCCGGTACGCGCCACGTTTTCCCGCCGTCAGGCGGCTTTGATGAGGCCGAGATTTTCGCGCTGGCCAAGCATCATGGGCGCATCCACATGTTCGCCGCCCCAACCATGGTCAAACGTATGACCGAGATCGCGAAAGCGACCGGCGAAAGCGGAGAAGGGTTGCGGACGGTCGTCTATGCGGGCGGGCCGATGTATGTCGCCGATATTGTCGAAGCTGTGGACCATTTCGGGCCGGTCTTCGTGCAGATCTATGGACAGGGCGAATGCCCGATGGGGATCACCGCGCTTTCCCGCCACGACGTGACCGACCGCAGCCATCCCCGGTGGCGGCAGCGCCTCGCCTCCGTCGGGCGCGCCCAATCGGCGGTCGAGGTGCGGATCGGCGACGCCGAGGGCAACCCGCTGCCGCCGGGCGAACATGGAGAAATCATGGTCAAGGGCGACACCGTCATGCCCGGCTATTGGCAAAACGAGGAGGCCACCGCCAAGACGCTGGTGAATGGCTGGCTGATGACCGGGGACATGGGCTTCATGGACGCCGATGGCTATGTCACCATGCAGGACCGATCCAAGGACATGATCATCTCTGGCGGGTCCAACATCTACCCGCGCGAGGTGGAGGAAGTGCTGCTGATGCACGACTCCGTGTCAGAGGCTTCGGTCGTCGGCAAACCGCATCCCGAATGGGGCGAGGAGGTAGTGGCCTTCTATGTCGGTCAGGCGCGGCCGGAGGAACTCGATCAGCTCTGCCTTGAGAATATCGCCCGGTTCAAGCGGCCCAAACAGTATCGTCGGGTCAAGGCGCTGCCCAAGAACAATTACGGCAAGGTGCTGAAAACCGAACTGCGCAAACTGCTGGAGAATGACAGATGACGGATCTTTCGGGAAAAACGGCGCTAGTCACCGGATCGGTGCAGGGGATCGGCTTTGCGATTGCTGAGGCGCTGGCCGGAGCCGGTGCGCGCATCGCGCTGCATGGGATCGCCGATGAAGCGCAGATTGAGCAGGCAAGCGCGGCCCTGTCGGGCGCTGGCGCAAGTGAGGTCCGCTTCTTCCCCGGCGACCTGATGCAGCCCGAAGAGATTGATGCGCTGATGGCGGCGGTTGCCGATTGGGGCGGGGCCGATATCCTTGTGAACAACGCCGGTATCCAGCACCCTGCGCCGATTGCCGACATGCCACGCGCCAGCTGGAACGCGATTATTGCCGTGAACCTGTCGGCGGCCTTTCACACTATGCAACATGCCTTGCCGGTGATGGCCGATCGCGGCTTTGGACGGGTGGTGAACATCGCCTCGGTCCAGGGGCTGATCGGATCGGTGCACAAGGCGCCCTATGTGGCGGCCAAGCACGGGATCATTGGCCTCAGCAAGGTGGCAGCTTTGGAATATGCGACGGCGGGCAGCAAGGCTTCGGGCGGCGTGACGGTGAACTGCATCTGCCCCGGCTGGACCGAAACCGCGCTGATCGCGCCGCAGATCGAGGCGCGTGCCCAGATCATCGGTGGCGACCGAGACGCGGCGATTGCCGATCTGCTGGCCGAAAAGCAGCCCACCCGTCGCACCTCTGACCCGTCCGAGATTGGGCGGCTGGCGCTGTGGCTTTGTGATCCGATGGCCCACAACATGACTGGCACCGCCATTCCCGTGGACGGCGGCTGGACCGCGCAATAGGGGTCTTTTCAAGAGTTTCTGCGACTGGCAGGTCACAGAACCGGCATTCCGCAAGGGTCGCCCTTGCCGGGTGCCGGGGGCGTGGCTAAATGGGCCTCTATGAAACGCTTCATCCCATTTATGTCATCCGACCCGTTGGTCGCCGTCATCCGGCTGACCGGACCTATTGCCAGCGGCAGCCGGGCCGGGGTGCTGAACGACATGGCCATGGCACCTGTCATCGAAAAGGCCTTTGCCAAGGGCAAGCCCAAGGCGGTGGCATTGGTCATCAACTCACCTGGCGGCTCGCCTGCGCAATCCTCGTTGATTGCCGCCCGTATCCGGCGGCTGGCCGAGGAGAAGGAGCTGCCCGTTCATGCCTTTGTCGAGGATGTGGCGGCCTCGGGCGGTTACTGGCTGGCCTGTGCGGCCGATCACATCTGGCTTGATGACAGCTCTATCGCCGGCTCCATCGGGGTGATCTCTGCCAGCTTCGGCCTGCACGAATTCATCACCCGTCACGGCATCGAAAGACGCGTCCATACGGCGGGCAAGGACAAGTCCATGCTGGACCCGTTCCGGCCCGAGCGGGACGAAGATGTTGAACGGTTGAAAGGGCTTCAGGCGCAGATTCACGACAGCTTCATCGCCCATGTGAAAGCGCGAAGGGGCGACCGGTTGTCGGCGGACGCCGATATCTTCACCGGCGAATTCTGGGTAGGCCAGCGTGCCGTCGATCTTGGTCTGGCCGATGGCATCGCCCATCTGGTGCCCAAGATGAAAGAGCTTTACGGCGACAAGACCCGTTTTGCCGTTCACGGCCCCAAGCGCGGGTTGTTTCAGCGCTTTGGCGCAAGCCTGACGGCAGAGGCCCTGGGCCAGGTTGAGGATCGCGCCACCTGGGCGCGGTACGGGCTCTGACATGCTGGTCAAGATTGCAACTTTCTTTCTCATAGGCATGGCGGTTCTGGCCATGTTCGGACGGCTGCGTTGGCCTGGCGGGGCGCGGCGCGTTTCGGGGCGCCGCAAAAGCGGCAGCCTGCCACGACCCCGCACCTGCCGCACCTGCGGGCAGATCAACGTGACTGGCGGGGCGTGCCGCAATTGCAACGAGGGGCGCAGCTAAGTGCTGATTACCGAATTCCTTCTGGCGGGACTTGGCCTGGTGATCCTCCTTCTCGCGGGGGACACGCTGGTCAGGGGTGCGGTGAACCTGAGCCTTCGTCTGGGCATCCCGGCGCTGATTGTCAGCTTGACCATCGTGGCCTTCGGAACCTCGGCACCCGAGCTCTTGATCTCGATCAGCGCCATTCTGGATGACGTGCCCGGGCTGGCGCTGGGCAATGTGGTGGGGTCCAACACGGCCAATGTGCTGATGGTGCTCGGTATCCCCGCACTGCTGTCCGGGCTCGACACCAGCAATTGCGACACGCGACGCAACTTCGTGATCATGATCGTTGCGACGCTGGCTTTCATTGCGCTGGCTTTTGCCGGGCCGTTTATCTGGTGGCACGGCCTGATCCTGCTCGCCGGGCTCGCAGTGATGCTGGGCGAAGCTGCCTGGAGCGCGCGTCGCCACAAACGCGACAGTGCAGCCGCCGCAGCGCTGGAAGAGCTGGAGGATGTAGAGGGCGCCGACCCCGACATGCCCTGGTGGCAGATCTTCGTGTTCCTGCTGCTCGGCCTGATCGGCCTGCCTTTGGGCGCCGATCTGCTGGTGGACAGTTCCGTGGTGATCGCACGCGCCTTTGGGGTCAGTGAAACCGCAATTGGTCTGACGCTTGTCGCCGTCGGCACCTCGCTGCCGGAACTGGCCACGACGGTGATGGCCGCCCTGCGCCGCCATGCCGAGGTGGCGCTAGGCAATGTGATCGGCTCGAACATCTTTAACCTTCTGGGCATCATCGGCGTTGCGTCGCTTGTCGGGCCCATTCCGGTTGACCCCGAAATCCTGCACTTCGATCTGTGGATAATGCTTGCCGCGTCGCTGCTGCTGATCCCCTTTGTCTATCACCGTTGGGTTTTCGGACGCATTACGGGGCTGGTCTTCAGCGCGCTTTACATCCTCTATGTGGCCAGCGTTCTGAGCTAAGCGGAGATTGGCCATGACGGCACTTGTTACAGGTGGGGCGAAACGGCTTGGCCGGGCCATGGCGCTTGCTTTGGCAGAGGCAGGCCATGACGTGGCGATCCACTATGCCGGGTCCACCGATGAGGCCGAGACCACCGTTGCGGACATCCGTGCGCTTGGCCGCCGGGCGGTGGCCTTGCAGGCTGATCTGCTGAACGAGGACCAGACTCAGGCGCTGTTTCCTCGTGTGGTTGAGGCACTCGGCCAGCCGGTGACAGTGCTGGTTAACAATGCGTCGGTCTTTGAATACGACAACATTCAGTCGATGACCCGCACCAGTTGGGACCGTCATATTGAATCGAACCTGCGCGCACCGATGGTTCTGACGCAGGCACTGGCTGCCCAGATGCCCCCAGCAGAGCCTGACGAGAACGGTGAACCACAAGCGCGGGGGCTGGTGGTCAACATGGTCGACCAGCGGGTGCAGAAGCTGACGCCCGAATTCATGAGCTACACAATCGCCAAGATGGGGCTGTGGGCCTTTACCCGCACTGCCGCGCAGGCACTGGCCCCGAATGTGCGGGTCAATGCGATCGGACCTGGTCCCACCATGCAGGGCGCGCGCCAGTCCGACAGCCATTTTGCACGTCAGCGCAAGGCAACGGTTCTGAGCCGTGGTGCGGATGCAGAGGGCATTGTTCAGGCGCTGCTTTATTTCCTTCACGCGCGCAGCGTGACGGGGCAGCTAATCTGTGTCGATGGCGGCCAGCACCTGGCCTGGCAAACCCCCGATATCCTGGGCGTTGAATAGGCCCGCACCCGTCTTTTTCGGCAGGTCGCCAGCAGTTTTCCACCGTTAGCCCTATGGTAACAGGCGCGTGACGCTTCTATGACATGGTTCCTTACCTGTCCTGTGGAAAGAAAAATATCTTTTGTTTTCAGTGCCCTAAAGTATTGCCTAAAAATTAGGCAAAACGATGAACCCTGCCAAATACAAGGAAAAATCGCCGATCCCAACATTTTATCCCTAAGGTTATCCACAGAAACCGTGGACAAGGTTTTTCTTGAACCCGCCGGCTGATCGTTGCAGCCGGCAATGGAATCGCTTCAACTGGATCACGATGTCTGAAACGCCGCCCGATACGCCGCTGACCGGCCACGATCTGATCGCCTCGTACCTGAAGTTGCTTGACGGCTCTCCGGGTGTTTATCGAATGCTCGATGCGCAGTCGCGGGTGCTTTACGTGGGTAAGGCGCGCAATCTCAAAAAGCGTGTCGCGAACTATGCCAAGCCCACAGGTCATAGCGCGCGGATCGCCCGGATGATCCGCGAAACGACCGAGATGATGTTCCTGACCACGCGCACCGAGACCGAGGCGCTTCTTCTGGAACAGAACCTGATCAAGCAGCTGAAACCGCGCTACAACGTGCTGCTACGCGACGACAAGAGCTTCCCCAACATCCTCGTCTCGGCCGCGCATCGGTTCCCCCAGATCAAAAAACATCGCGGCGCGAAGAAGGAAAAGGGCAACTATTATGGCCCCTTCGCCAGCGCTGACGCGGTCAACCGGACACTCAATCAGCTGCAAAAGGTGTTCCTGTTGCGGAACTGCTCTGACGCGACCTTTGACAGCCGCACACGGCCCTGTCTGCTGTACCAGATCAAGCGATGCAGCGGCCCTTGCGTTGGTCTGATCTCGGAAGAGGATTATGCGCAGTCCGTGAAGGATGCTGAACGGTTCCTGTCGGGCAATGGCGGCCATATCCAGGAAGCACTGGCGCGTGACATGCAGGCCGCCTCTGACGCGATGGAATTCGAACGCGCCGCTGCGTTGCGTGATCGCATCCGGGCGCTGACCGTGGTGCAGGGCGTGCAAGGCATCAACCCGCGCGGCGTGGCCGAGGCCGATGTCGTGGCACTGCATATGGAAGGCGGGCAAGCCTGCGTGCAGGTGTTTTTTATCCGCGCCAACCAGAACTGGGGCAACCGCGATTTCTACCCGCGTACCGGCTCGGGCGCGGAAGAGGCCGAGGTGCTGGAGGCGTTCCTCGGCCAGTTCTATGACGAGAAAGACCCGCCCCGACAGATCCTGTTGAGTCATCCGATCGAGAACGCCGACTTGATGGCTCAGGCGCTGTCCGACAAACGCGGCCGCAAGGTGGAACTGTTGGTGCCCCTGCGTGGGGAAAAGGCTGAGCTGGTCTCATTCGCGGCAAGGAACGCCCGCGAAAGCCTCGCCCGCAAGATGAGCGAGGCCGCCACTCAAGGCAGGTTGCTGGATGGATTGGCAGAGGCCTTCGGCTTGGAAAAACCGCCCGAGCGGATCGAAGTCTACGACAACTCCCACATCCAGGGCACCAACGCCGTTGGCGGTATGATCGTGGCCGGTCGCGAAGGTTTTCTGAAAAGCCAGTATCGCAAGTACAACATCAAAGACGAAAGCCTGACACCCGGCGACGATTTCGGCATGATGAAAGAAGTGCTGAACCGCCGCTTCAAGCGATTGCTGAAGGAAGATCCTGACCGCGAAAGCGACGCATGGCCCGATCTTCTGCTGATCGACGGTGGTGCGGGCCAGGTCAGCGCGGTTGCAGAAATCCTTGCGGATCTGGGAATTGACGACGTGCCCTTTATTGGCGTCGCCAAGGGGATTGACCGCGATGCGGGCAAAGAGGAATTCCACCGCATGGGCAAACCCGCCTTTGCCCTGAAACGCAATGACCCGGTGCTCTATTTCGTGCAGCGCCTGCGGGACGAGGCGCACCGCTTTGCCATCGGTACTCACCGCGCCAAACGCGCCAAGGCCGTGGGGGCGACGCCGCTTGACGACGTGCCCGGCGTCGGCGCCACCCGAAAACGCGCGCTTCTGGCCCATTTTGGCAGCGCCAAGGCCGTGGGTCGTGCGGATCTAGCCGACCTGAAGGCAGTCGACGGGATCTCGGATGCGCTGGCGGAAACGATCTACGACTTCTTCCATGAAAAGGGGTGATCACTGTGGTGCAAATTCCCACGGTGCAGTGCTGCCGGGGCTGGTCCAGCCCCCGCAACCGCGCTAATGCTTGCCCATGAGATGGACCCTGCCAAATATCCTGACTGTTGCGCGGCTTGCCGCAGCCCCCGGCGTTGCGATCATCTTCCTGATCCTGCCGCGCCCCTACGCCGATTGGGTGGCGCTGATCCTCTTCGTGACGGCGGCCCTGACCGATTGGCTCGACGGGTATCTGGCGCGGCTCTGGAAACAGCACAGCCGCTTCGGCGCGATGCTCGACCCGATTGCCGACAAAGCGATGGTGGTCATCGCGTTGGCCACCCTGATGGGGCTTTTCGGCTTCCAGACGCTGCTGATCCTGCCGGTCGCCGCGATCCTGTTCAGAGAGGTGTTCGTTTCCGGCCTGCGGGAGTTTTTGGGCAACAAGGCGGGAACGCTGCAGGTTACGAAGCTGGCCAAATGGAAGACAACCGTTCAGATGATCGCCATCGCGGTGCTGTTTTCCTATGGCATCTTTGAACACCATTTCGGCATGAACGTGATCGGCATGTCGCCCGAAATTGTTGCGCAGATATTCGCCGGAGAAGTTGAGGACGAGTTTCACCTCGTCGCGCTCAGTCAGTGGGCCAACCGGGCTTATTTCGGGGGCATAATCCTTCTTTGGCTGGCTGCCGGTCTGACCGTGGTGACGGGGGTGGACTATCTCGCCAAGGCAATGCCGCATCTAAGGGAGGAGCCCCATGATTGAGCTGCGCTATTTCGCCTGGCTGCGCGAGCGCGTGGGCACTGGCCATGAGAGCCTTGAAACCGCGGCAACCACAGTGGCCGAACTGATCGAGGAATTGAAGGCGCGGGACGAGGGCTATGCCTTAGCCTTTTCCGACCTCAAGGCAATTCGTGCCGCCGTGGATCAGGAACTGGTGGATTTGGGTGCGCCGATTGCGGGTGCGAAGGAAGTGGCCTTCTTTCCGCCGATGACAGGGGGCTGAAATGCCCGAGATTGTCGTTCAGGCCGAGACATTTGATATGGGCGAGATGCTCAACCGGTTTGCAGCCCGACAGGACAATGCGGGCGCGGTGGTCAGCTTTTCCGGCATCGTGCGCGACGTGGCGACCGGCGATCTCGATGCGATGGAGATCGAGCACTACCCAGGCATGACCGAAAAGGCGCTGTCAAAGATCGCACAGGAGGCGATGGACCGCTGGTCGCTTACCGATGCCTTCATCCTGCATCGCTTCGGCCGAATGGGGCAGGGTGAAACGATCATGATGGTCGCCACTGCGTCGCGCCACCGGGCCGATGCTTTCGCGGCGGCAGAGTTTCTGATGGATTACCTGAAATCCCGCGCCCCGTTCTGGAAGAAAGAAGTCACGCCCGACGGTGCGGCATGGGTTGCGGCCCGCGACGAGGACGAGGACGCCCTCGCGCGCTGGCAGAAGCCGTAAAGCTCAGCGTTTTGTCTTCCTTGTTCGAAAGGACTGCGGCGCCGCAGGAATGCGGGGCAATGGGCATGGAACCGGCCTGCCTTGGCCCTGTTGGGGCTGTCTTCGGCAAAGGCCCGAATATCCGCTCGTGTTCCGGAAACCGGCGTCACCCGGCAAGCGCTTGAAGCACACGAAAGCACAACAACCCTAATAAATCTTTAAGCGCGGTCTTCTTTTTGGGGAAACATGTTGCCGCCAGAGGCATCCCACCCGGCAGCGTATTGCAGCGTGAGGGAAGCGCGACCTTGCCTGGCCGATATCTCGTGGCAACACGGACCGACGAGGCCCCCGGCACAAGCCGGGGGTTGAGGAGGGCCGTTCCCGGGTCGACGCCGAAGGCGGCGAAATCCCTCAGCCCTGGTTCTGCTGTTCTACGTAAATGCGCAGCTCTTCGGCTTCCTGGCGGGCTTCGCGCAGGCCCTCCATGGCCGCCCGTAGCTCCGCCTCGGTCTGGGTGATCTGGTTGGTCAGCTCGGCCTCGCGATGCTGTAGATAGGAAATCGCCTGATCGCGGGTTTCTTCCGCGTCATGCAGCGCCTTGGCCATCTCCTCGAGCTCGTTCATGTCGATACCCGACACCCGCGTCAGGCGGTGCACCAACCAGTTTGCGAACCAGCCAAGTGCGAAGGCCACGAACAGGATGATCGCGATCACCACGATGAATTCGGTGCGGTTCATTCGGTATCCTCCGTTGCCGCTGCGGGCACAAGGTTGTCGGGGCGCATGACGGGCCGGGGCGCGTCGGCCAGCATGGCGGCGCGGGCTTCTGCGGCTTCCAACGCGTCGCGTTCGGCAATGTCCGAGGCCAAAAGGAATTCGATCCGACGGTTGGTTTCGCGTCCTTCCTCAGTGTCGTTGGAGGCAATGGGCCGCGTCTCGCCATAACCCTGCGCGGTCAGGTTCGACGTCAGCACCCGGCGCGCCAGCAAGCCGTTCAGAACCGCGTCTGCGCGGCCCTGGCTTAGCCGCAGGTTCATCTCCTCGCGGCCCTGGCTGTCCGTATGGCCACCAATCTCCATGTCGACATGGGAACAGTCGGGCAGGATGTCCGCCAGGTCGTCCAGAATGCGCCCGGTTTCCTCGTTGATCTCAACCGAGCCGGGATCAAATGTGATCTTGCGCTGATCAAGGATCGTGTTGATCCGGTCGAGGCATTGTTGGGATGTCAACAGCCCGGTTTGCGGGTCGAGGCTGGCCACATAGGTCACGTCGATCTCGAAGCCTTCGGCGGCGCCCAGAAGTTCGCTCATCAGCTGGCTGAGATCGGATGTGGTGTTCTCGCTTCCGGAATTGCCCCGGATGCGCACCGTTTCTGGCTCCACCACGACCGATCCGTTATGCAGTTCGGCCATAGCTTCAAGCCCCGCCATCACCCGGAGGGTCCAGCCGCCTGGCAAGTCCTCATCTACGCGGGTCGCGACATAGGTGTTCTGCCGACCGAACAGCGCCATTGCATAGGCCTGCACAGCTTGGGTAATCCGCTCATCAGGCAGGCGGCCACGCAGTTGGACATAGCCCTCGGGGCTGCGCGTGGCGGTAAAGGTCGGCGGGCCGTCCTCGGCACTTTCCTCGGGCGGAGGATCGGGCAGAACGGCGTGCAACGAAAAGACCTGCGGCAAGGCGGCATCCAGTTCGCCGATCACTTCGTCAAACAGGTCCGATGGGGTGCCCTGTGCCACGATCAGGGTTATGTCCGCATCCGAGAAGGTGACGGTTGCATTGTCAAAGCGGCTGACAGCGGCAATAGCCATTTCGGCGGCAGTGGCCCAGTTGGGTGACGGAACGCCAAGTCCGATGCGGCAGCTGTCCTGCCCGGTCAGACCGGCATTGCGGGCGGCGGTCAGGATGCGGGTGCGGCTTTCCTCTGTCCCTGCGGAACAGGCCTCGAACCGGCCACCCTCCGGTGTCTGCACATAGCGCAGGGTGAAGGGGGTGATCACCGGGCGCGGCGCGGAGATATCCATCTCAAGCGCAACAGATGAGGGACGATTTTCCTCTAGGAAACGTTGCCACTGGTCGCGTTGCTGCCGGCTGTCGGCAACGGCCTCGACCACCACTTCCCCGTCATAAACCGACACTTTGGCACGCGGCAGTTCCGCCAGTGCCAGAAGGCCGAAGCGCAGTGCGGGTGCCCATCCGGCGGGGACTGGAAAATCGGCTGTCTCCACCATATTGGCCACATGCAGACCGTCGGCCAGATCCGTAATGTCGGTGTTCAGCCTGTCGTCGCCATCGGCGGTCGGCACCAATCCGATAAGCGAAACGCCATCATCATTGCGCAGCATCTCCAGCGAAAATCGCGGCGGCTCGATCCCTTCGGGGTCCAGCACGTCCATGATATCAATGATCCGGTCGGCATCCACGATCTCGGCGGCGCGTCGCAGGGCATGGAAGCGGGCGGCCTCGTCCGGGGCGGTGCCCGCCATCAGCACGCGTAGCCCGTCCGCGCCGATCTCGACCCAGTCCAGCCCATCTTCGCGCATGGCGAAGTTCATCGCCTGCACAGATTGCTGTTCGATCTGACGAGCGCCGAACACAGCCATGAACAGGCTGAGAACGGCGGCAAGCGCAAAGGCCCCGACAGCGGCAAAATGAAAGGCTAAACGCATGCGTGCTATATGGGCCCCAGGTTCCGTTGGAAAATGCTTTAACGACTTGACCCTACAGGTTCAATGAAACGAGCGCCGCTACGGCAAAAAACAGCGCAGGGATCAATCCTGTGTCCCGATTGGCGCGGAAAAGACCCATGCAGACATCCGGGTCGTCGATATCCAGCCGCCCCATCTGCCAGACCATATGCCAGCCAAACCCCCACGCCCCGGCCAGTGCCAGCACCAGCGACAGCACCCCGGCATTGGGTGTCAGCGCGCCGATAATGGCCACCGCCATCAGCGCGACCGACAGCACCAGGAAGCCACGCAAGATGGGCTTGGTGTTGTCGCCAAACAGCCGGGCGGTGGATTTAACACCGATCAGCGCGTCGTCTTCTTTGTCCTGATGGGCATAGATCGTGTCATAAAAGATCGTCCAGGCCATGCCCGACAGGTACAGCACAATCGGCGGCCAGCTGAGGCTGCCGGTATGAGCGACCCATGCCAGCAGGGCGCCCCAATTGAAGGCGATGCCCAGAAAGACCTGCGGCCACCAGGTAAAGCGTTTGGCGAACGGGTAGACCATCACTGGCAGCAGAGAAATGAAACCCATCAGGATCGCGGCGCTGTTGAAGGTCAGAAGGATCGCTAAGGCAAGCAATGCCTGAATGGCCAGCCAAGCGAGGGCCTGCTTGACGCTGACCTGCCCTGACGGGATGGGCCGCGACCGGGTGCGCGCAACGGCGGCATCAAAGTCGCGGTCGGTGATGTCGTTCCAGGTGCAACCCGCGCCGCGCATCAGAAAGGCGCCGATTCCGCAACCGGCAACGATCCAAAGATCCTCCCACCTCGGCGTAGTGGCAGCGGCGGCAAGCCCCACGCCCCACCAGCAGGGCAGCAAAAGCAGCCACGTGCCTATGGGTCGGTCGGCGCGCGACAGGCGCAGATACGGGCGCGACCAGGCCGGGGCCAGCCGGTCCACCCAATTGCCGCGCACGGCGTCATGCACTTGCCCCTCTGGCGTTTCGTTTAAGCCGGTCATAAGGTCCGTTCCATGTCATCGCGTGCCAAGATCCGCCTCTACGTAGACCATCCCCTCGGGGCAGGGCAAACGGTTGTCCTGTCGCGGGATCAGGCGCATTACCTTTTCGGGGTCATGCGGCTTACGCAAGGGGCCGAGGTGGCCCTGTTCAACGGGTCTGACGGGGAATGGACGGCCACGGTGGCGGAGGCCGGCAAGCGCGGCGGCATGATGGAATGCAAGGATCAGGCCGCGCCGCAGATGATGCCGCCGGACCTGTGGTTGCTGTTTGCCCCGATCAAGAAGGCGCGCACAGATTTCATCGTCGAAAAAGCCGCCGAGATGGGGGCCGCGCAGATCATGCCTGTGCAGACGGATTTCACCAATGCCGAGCGTATTCGGCAGGACCGGTTGCAGGCCCATGCGGTTGAAGCGGCAGAGCAATGCGGCGGCACTTATGTGCCCCTTGTGGAGGATCTGCAAAAGCTCGACCGGCTGTTGGCGGACTGGCCCGAAGATCGGCAGCTGATCTTCTGCGACGAAAGCCTTGTCGGTGCCCGCGCCGCGCTTGAGGCTGCACCCGAGGGTGACAAATGGGCGATCCTGATCGGCCCTGAGGGAGGATTTTCCGAAAAGGAGCGCGCCCGCATCCTGGCTTTACCTTTTGCCACGGCGATCAGCCTCGGCCCCCGCATCCTGCGCGCCGATACCGCCGCCGTCGCGGCGCTGACGCTGTTCCAGTCGACAAGGGGCGACTGGTGAGCGGCTTCTTCCGACCAGAGGCCATGGCCACCCTTCGCCGTTGGCGCGAGGCGCTCATTGGGCTGGCGGTGCTGGTCGCGGGAGGCTTCATCGCGCTGGCCGCGCTGACCGTCATTCTTTTGGGCATTGGTTTTGTGTTTGCAGCTATCGGGCTGTTCCTGTTGTGGGGTGGTATCCAGCGCGGGCGGTTCCGGCAGGCGGCGACCGGACCCGGCATCGTCACCCTGGATGAGGGCCGCGTGACCTATATGGGGCCGCTGGATGGGGGCGTGATCGACATCGAAGACATGACCGTCCTGATGCTCGACAATCGCAGCCGTCCGCCGGTCTGGGTCCTGCGCCAGAACCATGCGGCGGCGCTTCACATTCCGGTGAGTGCGACCGGGGCGGATCGGCTGTTTGACGCCTTCCTGCGGCTGCCTGGCATTCAAACCGGCCAGATGGTCTGGAAACTAAACCGCTCGGGCACCGGGCTGGTGCTGATCTGGGAACGCGAAGATGGTGCAGGCTGGCCGACAGCGCTGAATTGACACTTCCGGGTTTTGCACCCATCAAGGGCGTCCGAAACGCGTCAGATCAGGAGCGCACCCGATGTCTATCCCCCAATCCGGCGGCGGCCCGATCGAGCGGCACGAACAACTGGCGGAATACCTCGCCGATGGGTGTAAGCCGAAGGAAGACTGGCGCATTGGCACCGAGCACGAGAAGTTCGGTTATTGCAAGGACACGCTGAAGCCGCTGCCCTATGCGGGCGAACGCTCGATCCTGGCGGTGCTGGAGGGGCTGCGCGACGGCCACGGATGGGATCCTCTGATCGAGGGCGGCAATCTGATTGGCCTGACCAAGGATGGTGCGAATATCAGCCTTGAACCGGGCGGGCAGTTGGAATTGTCTGGCGCGCCGCTGGAAACCATCCACCAGACCTGCGACGAGGTGAACGACCACCTGCGCGACGTGAAGGATATTGCCGACAAGATCGGCGTGGGCTTCATCGGTCTGGGTGCTGCTCCGATCTGGACGCATGACGAGATGCCGCTGATGCCCAAGGGGCGTTACAAGCTGATGGACGGCTACATGCAAAAGGTTGGCACCATGGGCACGACCATGATGCGCCGGACATGCACCGTTCAGGTGAACCTCGATTTCGGCTCCGAAGCCGACATGGTGCAAAAGCTGCGCGTGGCGTTGGCGCTGCAACCCGTTGCGACCGCGCTGTTCGCCAATTCGCCCTTCCTTGAAGGCAAGCCCAATGGTCACAAATCCTGGCGGTCCCGTGTCTGGCGGGCGCTGGACGACGCACGCACCGGTATGCTGCCCTTCGTCTTCGAAGAAGGGTTCGGGTTTGAACGGTGGGTGGACTACGTTCTCGATGTGCCAATGTACTTCGTCTATCGCGATGGCAATTACATCAATGCTCTTGGTCAGTCGTTCCGCGATTTCCTGAAGGGCGAACTGCCGGCGCTGCCGGGGGAAACGCCAACTCTGTCAGACTGGGCCGACCACCTGACAACGGTGTTCCCCGAGGCGCGGATCAAGAAGTTCATCGAGATGCGCGGGGCCGATGGCGGCCCGTGGCGCAGGCTGTGTGCCTTGCCCGCGTTCTGGGTGGGTCTGCTCTATGACCAGACGTCGTTGGACGCGGCCTGGGATCTGGTCAAAGGCTGGGACGCTGAAGCGCGGGATGAATTGCGCGTAGCGGCGTCTGTCGACGGGCTGCAAGCCAAGGTGAATGGCATCAGTATGCATGAGCTCGCGCGTGAGGCAGTGGCGATTTCCGAGGCGGGCCTGAAGGCACGCGCGCGCCCCGGAGCTGGCGGCATGGTGCCCGATGAAACCCATTTCCTGAACGCGCTGAAGGAAAGCATCGAAAGCGGCCAGGTGCCTGCGGACGAGCTGTTGGACCATTACAACGGCGACTGGAACGGCGACCTCAGCCGGATCTATTCCGAGTTCAGCTACTAAGCGTCAGACCCCGCGCGCGGCCTTGTTCTGCTGGATTTGCGGCAGGACGCGGGATTTGTAGTATTCCTTGAAATCGGCCTGCTGCTGCTCGCGCATCGCGGCTTTGATTTCGGGATCCATTTGTCCCATCAGGGCGGGGTGGTCGTTCAGACGACGACGGGGCCCGAGCGGATCGGGGCCATAGGTGTTGCGCCCGTTGCTGCCCGGCAGACACAGAAGCACCAACATCCAGATGCCGCCGATCAGCGGTACGAACATGATGAAATACCACCAGCCGCTGCGGTCGGTGTCATGCAGGCGCCGGACCATGGCCGAGAGGCTTGGCATGAAGAACAACAGGAAATATGCGGCGGTGATGATCCAGAAATTGTTCATGTATCCGGCGGGCAGGGTACCGCTGTATGTCAGTTCCTCAAGGATTTGAGGATTGGCGAGCAGATAGCTTATGAACCAGGCATAGATGCCGAAAACCAGAAGGGCTTGGAACAGCGCGAACCACCAGTATTCTGACCGTGTTGCGCGGCCCGAGAAGGTGAAGCTTTTCTTGTAGCAGGTCTTAATGGCGCTAAAAAATCCCATGGTGTCCTCTGGGTCACGAGTAATGTTTCGCGCTCATTGGGCCATGGGACTGTGGCTGGAGTTGGGCGGCGTCGGGACAGGTCTAGGGCTTTGCTGCCTCGGGCCGATCATCGGCATCCTTCGCGGTCAGTTGCCAATCCCGACAGGCAGGTGCCGGGAAGTTTTTATTGAACCGATACCCGCTTTCAGGTCTCCTATGAGAACTAATTAGACAAATGGAGCTAAAGAAATGCGTGATTTCTTCATTGGTGCGTTAGACAAACTGATCACCGTCATTGTTATCCTGATGATCATCGGCGTGGTCGGTGGCGCCCTGTTCACCATGTTCAGCCCGGCGGGTGGTTTCCTGCAGGGTATCGGACTGCTGATCTTCGGCGGGCTTTACGTCGTCCTGATGGGTGGCATGATGTATCTGTTCCTCGGCATCTATCACAACACCAAGCGCACCGCCGAAGCGCTTGAAAACCGTGGCTAAGCATGGTCAGCGCTGCGCCTGCTATCGGGCGCAGCGTCAATCGTGAAATCGAGCACGAAGGCGATCACTTTGGTCTCGGGCATCTCGCAGGGGCGCAATAGCGCGCCTGAACGGGTGCGATAGAGATTAAGGCTGATATAGTCGGTGCCGCCCAGTTCCTCGGCCACCAGTTTCTGGCTGGCCCCGCCAGCGAAGCCCGATTTCACGGCGACGTATCGGCGGCCATGAGCGATGCCTGTAAACTCCCCGAATGGCTGCGCATCGAAGGCGGCAAGGAAGTCCTCCAAGGCTCAGCCCTTGCGGCCGATCCTGGGTTCTTCGCCCGCGATCAGGCGTTTGATATTGGCGTCATGGCGCATGAAGATCAGCGCCGCCAGCAGCGCAGTGGCCAATCCGGCGGACGGCATGCCAAGAATGCTTATCCAGACCGGCGACAGGGCCGCCGCGACCAGTGCAGACAGCGACGAGATGCGGAAGATGCCCGCGATCAGCGCCCATGTCAGGCATGCCGCGATGCCCGCAGGCCAGAACAGCGCCAGCAGCGTCCCGAGGAATGTTGCCACGCCTTTGCCGCCCTTGAAGCCAAGAAAGATGGGGAAGCAATGGCCCAGGAAGGCGGCAAAGCCCGCGATCTGCGCGGCGTCTTCCGCCAAAACATAGCGCGCGACCAGCACCGCGATACCACCCTTGCCCGCATCCAGCACAAGCGTCAGCGCCGCGGCGGGCTTGTTGCCGGTGCGCAGCACGTTGGTGGCACCAATGTTGCCCGATCCGATCTGGCGGATATCGCCAAGCCCGAAAAGCCGCGCCATGACGAGGCCAAAGGGCACGGACCCAAGCAGGTAGGCCAGCACTGCGGTGACAGCCAACAGGGCGGCAGAGGTCTCGAACACTGGCAGCATCAGGTGGTCCTTTCAAAGACGGGCTCGCCCGCGACAAGTGTCATCAGCACCTTGCCCTCCATCCGCATTCCGTCAAAGGGGGTATTTTTTGACTTTGACCGCAGCTTGAACCGGTCCATCACGAAGGGGGCATTGGGATCGAACAGAACCAGGTCCGCAGGCGCGCCCTGGGCCAAGGTACCCGTGTCGAGGCCAAGCCGTCGCGCCGGGTTCAGCGCCATGGCGCGGAACAGCTGCGGCAGGGACAGTTGCCCGGCATGGTAAAGCCGCATGGCGGCGGGCAGCAGGGTTTCCAGTGCCACCGCCCCCGATGCCGCAACCTCGAAGGGCAGGCGCTTGGATTCTTCGTCCTGGGGGGTGTGCATGGAACTGATTATGTCGATGGTGCCATCGGCCACGGCCTCGACCATCGAGATCCGGTCATCCTCGGCCCGAAGCGGCGGCTTGACCTTGAAGAAGGTGCGGTAGTCGCCCACGTCGAATTCATTCAGTGTCAGATGATGGATGGACACACCCGCCGTCACATCCAGCCCGGCGGCCTTGGCGCGCGCCAGCGCGGACAGTGCAGCGGCGGTGGTGATCTGGTCGGCGTGATAGCGGGCGCGGGTCATCTCGACCAGCGCAAGGTCGCGTTCCAGCCCGATCCGTTCGGCCATCGGCGACACGGCAGGCAGGCCCTTCAGCGACGCGAATTTGCCAGAGGTCACGGCGGCACCGCTACTCAGTCCCGGGTCTTGCGGATGCATGATGATGAGCGCCCCAAGGCTACGCGCATAGGTCATTGCGCGGGTCAGAACCTTGGTGTCGGTGACTACGTGGTCGCAATCGGTGAACGCAGCGGCCCCGGCATCCAGCAGAAACCCGATCTCGGTCATTTCGCGGCCTTCGCGGGCCTTGGTCAGGGCGGCCGTGGGCAGCATACGGACGAGAGAGACCTGTTCCCCGCGACGTTTGACGAATTCGAGCGCTTCGGGCGTGTCGATTGGGGGGGTGGTGTCGGGACGCGTGACCATGGTGGTGACCCCGCCCGCCGCCGCTGCAGCGCCGGCAGTCCGGATGCTTTCCTTATGCCGCTCGCCCGGTTCGCAGGTCTTCACGCCGATATCGACGATGCCGGGGGCCAGGCACTTGCCGCCCGCATCAATCACCCGCGCGTCAACGGCAGGGGCCGCGCCGATGCCCCGATCCGAGATGCGCCCGTCACGGACCAGCAGCCAGCCGGTGGCGTCGCTCTCTGCCTCGGGGTCGATCAGGCGGGCATTGGTGAAGAGGATGGTCATGCTTGTCTTTCTCTCAGTTCACGCCGTGCCCTGCGCATCAGGCTATATACCCGCTGCGAGTCGTCGATCTGGTGGAATCCCAGGAACTTTATGGGCGTTCCGTTATTGCCGTGACGCACACCTGCGCCGCCCTTCATGTGAAAGATGACGGAACCGGGGTCGCCCTCTTCCCAGACGATGCGATCCATGTCCTGTAAAGGCCAGCTTTCCAGCGTCTTCTTGCCAAAGATCTTGCGGGCTATGAACGCGGTCTGGTTGGTCAGAGTGTACCATGTCTGCCCGCGCACCCATGCGTCCATCACCAATCTCCCGCCAAGCATCCACAGCCCGATAGCCAAAAAAGGCAGACCGAAAAGCGGGAAGAAATTGAACGGAAAGGGCGCGTCCGTGCCTGCGGTCATGGCGAAGGCCATACCAATCCAGAACAGCGAAAAGCCGGTGAAGAAGACGCCCATCAGAGTCAATGGGTTGATCAGCCCCCGCCAGTTGATGGCCGTGTGCGGCTGACCTTGCCAGAGGATCTCCTCATCCGGGGCAAGAATGCCGTTCCAACTGTTATGGGCTGTGCTCATGGCGCGTTTCCCGCGCGGGCCATGGCGGCCTCGATCTTTGCCATCACCGCAGGGCGGTCGGCCATGTATTTCATCAGGTGCTTGTCGCCCGAGCGGGTGATGATCTGCACCGCGCTGCCAAGGCTGCGCAGCTTGTCGATATCTCTCAGGCGGACATGGCGATTATCGGGGCCGGACAGGTCTGATGCGGTCAGCACCCATTCGGCATTGGCTTCGTCCGAGGCAAGGTAGAAGGCGCGCACGGCAACGGCGAACAACCCACCAACTGCGCCGGTCCAGACATGCGGATTGTCCATGATCCACAGAACCCCCATGCCAAGCGCCATGGCAATCGCCGCGATCCAGGCATGTTCACGCCAGTAGGTCATGCGGTCGGCCCGGAAGGTGGTGGGGTCAGACATGGGCGGCCTCACGATCGGCCTTCAGGTTCTGCGCCAGAAGGTCCATCGCCGCCATGCGCACGGCGACGCCCATTTCCACCTGTTCCTGAATGACGGATCGGTTGATGTCGTCGGCGATGGTGCCGTCGATTTCCACGCCGCGGTTCATCGGGCCGGGATGCATGACGATGGCGTCGTCCTTCGCGCAGGACAGCTTTTCCGCATCGAGCCCGAAGCGGTGGTAATATTCCCGTTCGGACGGGATGAAGCCGCCATCCATGCGTTCTTTCTGAAGCCGCAGCATCATCACGACATCGGCGCCTTCCAGCCCCTCGCGCATGTCCTCGTAGACCTCGACCCCCCAATCGGCAGCACCGGAGGGGATCAGCGTAGGCGGGCCGACCAGTTTGACCCGGTTCTCCATCTTGCCGAGCAGAAGGATATTGGACCGCGCCACGCGGGAATGGGCGATGTCGCCGCAAATGGCGATATTCAGGCGGTGCAGGCGACCCTTGGCGCGCCGGATCGTCAGCGCATCCAGAAGCGCTTGTGTGGGGTGCTCGTGCCGCCCGTCACCAGCGTTCAGAACCGCGCAATTTACCTTTTCCGCCAACAGGTTGACCGCGCCCGAATGGGGGTGACGGACGACCAGAAGATCAGGGTGCATGGCGTTGAGCGTCAGGGCCGTATCGATGAGCGTTTCACCCTTTTTGACCGAGCTTGTCTGCATCGACATGTTCATCACATCCGCCCCAAGCCGCTTGCCCGCCAGTTCGAAACTGGCCTGTGTGCGGGTGGAGTTTTCGAAGAACATGTTGATCTGGGTCAGCCCCGCCAGCGCAGTTCCGTGCTTGGCATTGCCTCGGCCCATTTCGGCATAGCGGTCGGCATGATCCAGAAGCGCGGTGATTTCGGTGGGATGCAAGGGCTCAATGCCCAGAAGGTGGCGCTTGGCGAAGGTCATGGCGGCCCGTCCTGTAAGATCGCCTCGCGGTATATTCAGCAGCGGCCCGCGGGGCAAGAGCGGGGTTGATTGCGCGCGATTTGACCCTGTCATCCCCTGCGCCCTCGTGCATACGAGATGCAGAACCCCAGAGCCTTGCCGCGTCCCTGGCGCAGCGAGGCTTGTCAAAGAGGCGTTCCCCTAGGGGGTGCTGCCCCTGTCTCCTGTCGGCTCTTACCTCTTGGAGTTTGGACCAGGTAGAAAGCCTCAGACCTGCGGCAGGGGTTTTTGCATCAGGATCTTGAGGCCGGTTGCTTCGGTCACGGTCCAGCCGAGATGGCGGTAGAGGCTGATATTCTCGGTAAGGTTGCGATGGGTGGCGAGGCGGAGCAGGTTAAAGCCCTTCGCGCGGGCGATGGTCTCAGCCTCCTCCAGAAGGCGTTTGCCGAGCCCGCGCCCGGTGGCATCGGGGTGGACCGCGAGATTTTCGATCTGGAGGGCGTCAGGGCCGTCGCGCAGAACGATGGCTCCGCTGATTTCTGGCCCGGTCATGGCAACGATGACAGGAGTTTCGGCGACCACCGCGTCCAAGCCTTCGCTGACCGGGGGCAGGTCAATGCCGCGCCCGTCATATATGGCGTAGGCCGCGCGGATCAGGGCGGTGAGTTGCGGAACGTCTTCGGGCGTTGCGGCACGTAGGGTCAGTCGTGTCATTGTGATAGGCTCTTACAGATCGTGCAGGTGATATCGCGCCCCTGCCGATAGCGGTGGCGGCGGGTATATACAAAGGCGGCGAAGCGGGCGGTCAGCGGGGTCTGCCAGCCTGCATCAATCGCCACGCGGTCCGTCCAGATGGAGCCTTTCGGGTGTGGCTCGACCGACAGCGTATGATCCCATTGGCGCACCTGCGGGTTATGTTCGCGGCTTTGGACCAGGCGGCTGTCGGGCGCGAGAGTCTCCACATGCATCACATGGCCCTTCGTCTTTAGGATCCCGAAGAGGATGATATCGACGGTGTACGTGTCCCCCTGACTGATGGGGGTGTCGGGCAAACCTTGGTAGCGGGCAAGGCCCTGCATGGCCTTTTGCATCTCGGTCAGGTCGATGGCCTGAGTGAAAATCTCATCGGGGACGCCGTCATAGAGCGCGGAGACGGTAATGATGCGGGGCATGAAACGGATCCTACAAACTCGCCCGGAACCATGCCGCCCATTTACCTTGCCTGCAAGCGCGCCTAGCTTGGGTGTATGGAGTCGCAGCTGGATTATCATACGGCGCTGGCCTGGCTGGAGTGGCAGGTAGAGCTTGGCGCGGACGAGGCCATCGGGGAGACCCCGGTGGATCGCTTTGCCGTGCCGGACCCAGTGCCCGCCGCTGCGACGCCGGTTGCCGCCCCAGCGATAAAGTCCGATGAGGTCGATCCAGTGGTCGAGGCGCGGCTGGCGGCCAAGCGGGCGGACAGCCTGGAGGCGTTGCGCGCAGAGATGGAGGCGTTTTCGCACTGCGACCTGCGACGGGGCGCGCGCAGCTTTGTCTTCGCCGATGGCAACCCGGCGGCGCGGCTGATGATCGTGGGTGAAGCGCCGGGGCGCGACGAGGATATTCAGGGCAAGCCCTTCGTGGGCCGGGCCGGGCAATTGCTGGACCGGATGTTCGATGCAATCGGAATGGGGCGTGACACCCCTGATGCGGAGCAGTCGCTCTACATCACCAATATTCTGCCATGGCGGCCACCGCAGAACCGTGACCCGAGCCCTGCCGAAATGGCGATGATGCTGCCCTTCGTGACCCGCCATATCGAATTGGCCGCGCCAGAAGTTCTGGTGCTGATGGGCAATATCTCTTGCGACGGGCTGCTTGGGCGGCGGGGAATTACCCGGCTGCGCGGCCAGTGGCAGGAGGTAATGGGGCGCCCCGCCCTGCCCATGTTCCATCCGGCCTACCTGCTGCGCCAACCCGCCAAGAAGCGAGAGGCCTGGGCGGATCTGCTGACATTGAAGGCGAGGCTTGCGCGGTGAAGATCCTGGCTTTCTCCGACCTTCACCTTGCCCGCAGCCGTGCCGCCGATCTGGTGGCTGCGAGCGCTGAGGCCGATCTGGTCATTGGGGCCGGGGATTTCTGCAATATGCGTCAGGGGCTGACCGAGGCAATGGCGCTGCTGGCGGGGCTACAGGCGCCTTTGGTGGCGGTTCCCGGCAATGCCGAAAGTGCGGAT
This sequence comes from Nioella aestuarii, assembly GCF_050896395.1. Lineage (NCBI taxonomy): Bacteria > Pseudomonadati > Pseudomonadota > Alphaproteobacteria > Rhodobacterales > Paracoccaceae > Nioella > Nioella aestuarii. Next base: position 90,227 of record NZ_JBPBBA010000011.1, read on the forward strand.
GAGTTGCGCGCTGCGGCAGGTCCGGGCTTGACCGTTCTGCATGGCGAAGGCTGCGAGATTGGCGGGCTTACGCTCTTCGGTCTGGGCTACGGTGTGCCGGTCACGCCTTTCGGATCTTGGTCCTGCGACCTGAGCGAGGCTTTCGCGGCCGAGATGCTGGCGGGCTGCGAGCGCGCTGATATCCTGATCACCCATTCTCCACCCAAGGGCGTTGCGGATCGGACCTCTGCCGGGCAGTCGGTCGGGTCCACCGCTATCCACGCCGCGATCGAGCGTATCCAGCCCCGGCTGGCGTTTTGCGGGCACATCCATGACAGTTGGGGGCAGGACGGCCGGATCGGTGAGAGCCGCGTCGTGAACCTCGGCCCTCGCGTGAACTGGTTTGAGGTCACACCATGAGCCGCATTGACGAGAGTAAAGAGTTCATCCCGGTCCGCATTGCAGTGCTGGCTGTATCCGACACCCGCAGTTTGTCGGAGGACAAGTCGGGCGATGTGCTGGAGGGGCGTATCCGCGAAGCGGGGCATGTGCTGGCAGACCGCAAGATTCTGCGCGACGAACGGTCGGAGATCGCGGATCAGCTGCGCGCGTGGTGTGCGGACCCCGAGATCGACGTTATCATCACAACCGGCGGCACGGGGCTGACGGGGCGAGACGTGACCGTCGAGGCGCATCGCGATGTCTATGAGAAGGAGATCGAGGCCTTCGCGACGGTGTTTACCATGGTGTCCTATCAAAAGATCGGGACCAGCGCCGTGCAGAGCCGCGCGACAGGTGGCGTTGCCAATGGCACTTACCTTTTTGCGCTTCCCGGCAGCAATGGTGCCTGCAAGGATGCCTGGGACGAGATCTTGCGTTGGCAGCTCGATTATCGGCACCGGCCATGCAACTTTGTCGAGATTTTTCCACGCCTGGACGAACATAAGCGACGGAAATGATCTGATGGCCCGTGTCAGCTTGTGCTTGGCGCTTTGGTGCCACCGCTCTATCTAGCTAGTCAGGACGTCCATAAGGCCACGGCCCATGCGCTTTTTTCGCCGCGCCCTTTCGGGGCTTTTTCTCATATCGCTCACGCTCGGCCTTTTGGTCTGGGCGGGGTACTCGATCTATTCATCCTTGCAGGACAGGTGGGCCGAGGAAGGCCGCCCTTCCATCGCGCGCGAACGGGTGTTTTCCGCTGAGGTTGTGCCGCTGACCTTGCAGGACGTGTCGCCGGTTCTGACCGCCTTTGGTGAAATCAACAGTCGCCGCACGCTGGAGTTGCGGGCCCCGGCTGCCGGCACTGTACTGGAACTCGCGGATGGGTTTGAGAACGGCGGTGAGGTGGCCGCAGGGGCGCTGCTGCTGCGCATCGACCCGGCAGAGGCGCAATCCGCGCTGGATGTGACTGCAACGGATTTGCGCGAGGCGGAGAACACGCTCGCCGAGGCAGAGGCCGCCGTTGAACTTGCCCGCGAAGATGTGGAGGCCGCG